>QHSV01000232.1 GCA_003221655.1 Candidatus Rokuibacteriota bacterium | reverse complement strand
CCGCATGAAAGTCACGTGCGCCTGGTGCCAGCGTGAAGGACAACCGGCGAGTTTGGGGGAACGGGCGCCGCTCGATGATCCGGCGGAGACTCACGGTATCTGCCGGCGCCACACGCTGGAGCTGCTCAACCGCTTGCCGTCACGCTCGTTTCCGGGAGTGCGGCTGCTCCTCGTGGTGAGTTCGCGGGAATCGGGCCTGTACGAGCACCTCCAGCGGGAGCTGGCCGGCGTCAGCGGGGTGAAGGTCATGCTGGAGCGGCGGCAGGGCGAGCGGCGGCTCGAGCCGCAGAGCGTGCCCGACGAGCAGCGCCGGATCGAGCGCCGCTTGCGTCAGGGCGAGGTCTCCGCCCTCGGCTACACGGTGATCCGGTTCGGGCGAGACTAGCGTTCTCGACGCTCGAGCACGCGGCGGACGAGGACGCGGCGCCGGCCGCTTGCTCGCGGGCTCCCGCGCCCGCCACGAGCCCGTCAAGTCTCGCGCGGTCGGCGAAGGTATTCAAGTCCTGCGCGGCGCAGACCGTTCTTGACCACCGCACCGGAGCGCAGATAATGTCGACACGCCTGTCCGTGCGGTACACCAGCCAGCTCCCGGGAGGCTTCCATGAAGTGCCGGCGGTGCCGAAAGGCCCCGAGCGCCCAGTTCTGCGAGGACTGTGGAGCCCGCCTCGACGTTACTGAGCTCGGGGAAGCGGAGCAGCGTGTCTCCTGGGTGCTGGAGCACGTCTCCGACGTCGTCTCCGTAGTCGGCCAGGACGGGATCATTCAATACGAGAGCCCGTCCGTCGAGCGGCTGCTCGGATGGAGGCCCGAGGAGCTCCTGGGCAGGCACATCCTGGACTACGTCCACCCCGACGACATGGCCCGCGTCAGTGCGGCCATCGCTCGCCGGATCGCGGACCCGGCGCCCGTCAACCCGCCGACCGAGTTCCGGGTGCGGGCGCGTGACGGCTCCTGGCGCGTCCTGGCCGCCATGAGCCGGGTCACGCAGGATGAAGGTGGCGCCGTGAGCCTGGTGGTCACCTCGCGCGACGTGACGGAGCAGCGAGTGCTCGAGGATCGGTTGCGCCACGCGCTGCGCATGCAGTCGATCGCGCAGCTGGCGACGGCCGCCGCGCACGAGATCAACAATCCGCTGGCGGTGCTCCTCGGACATCTCGCCATCTTGGACAAGAATGCCCCGCCGATCCTCCGCATTGGAAAGATGATCGAGGCCGCGAAACGCATCCGGGACATCGTGGACCGTATGACCCGAATCAGTCGGGTGGAGATGGTCCCGCCGGCGTCGCCCGCGCTCCCGGAGATGCTCGACATCTGGAAGTCGAGCGAGGCAGGTGAAGCGCCGCGCACCGGCGAGGCGGGGAGGTGAGGCGGATCGGCACCCGTGAGAAAATGTCGGCGGGACGATGAATGCGAGCACCGCCCGGAGGAACCCGGCGTGCGCCTTGGCAGTTTACCCCGGCAAGTCCTAAGGAGGAGCCATGCCCACCAAACGCGCCGTGATCCGGAGTTTCGTCCTGACCGCCCTGGCCGTCCTGGTCCTGGCCAGCGCTGCTGTCGCCCTCGAAGTTGGGCAGAAAGCCCCCGACTTCGCGCTGAACGGAACCGACGGCAAGCCGGTCAAGCTTTCCGACCTGACGGCCAAGGGTCCCGTCGTCATCTATACGTTCATCGCGGCGTTCACCCCGACCTGAACCCGTGAACTAAACGGCTTCGAAGCGGCCCTGCCGCAGTTCGAAGCCGTTGGCGCCCAGGTTGTGGGCGTCAGCACCGATCACCACCTTGCTCTGGCCGCGTGGCAGAAGGATCAAAAATCCAAGCAGCTCCTCCTCTCCGATTTTCGCCGGCAGATGCTCCCCGCCTATGACGCGATGCAGACGGACCAGGCGAGCCCGGTCTATCGCTACGCGAAGCGGGCGTACTTCATCATCGACAAGAGCGGAACTGTCAAATTCATGAAAGTCATGGACAGCCCGCTGAATCTCCTCGAGCCCACTGAAGTGCTGGCGGCGGTCAAGGCTGCGGCCCCATAACCGGGGGAGGGAGGTCGGTGGCAACTCTTCGGGTCGCGCTTCTGGTGAGCCTGATCGCGACGGTCGGCGCAGCCTGCGCGGGCTCGGGTGCACACCCACCGCTGACCATGACGGCCACGACCTTGATGGCCGGCTGGGAGCAACACTTCACGCTCGAGGGGGCGGCTGGTCAGGGGCAGAACGGCGCCCGCCGTGTCAGTGGCTACGTCTACAACCGGCACGGCGAGTACGCGCTGGACCTCCGCCTGCTCGCACAGGCCCTGGATCCTTCGGGCGCGGTGATCGGTCAGCGCATCGCATGGGTGCCTGGAGGCGTGGGCGGCTCCGGGCGCGCCTACTTCGAGGTTCCGAATCTGCCGCCGGCTAATTCGTACCGAGTCAGCGTCTGGGACTACACCTGGGCCCAGGGCGTCGGCGACAAACACTGATGGCCCGGGACTGAGCCCGTCAGAGGCGGAACGCACGGACCCTGGGGCGCCTGGCGAACGAGCTCCACGGGTCCCTGCGGCTCCCAGCTCATTTGTGACGTCCCGACGCCGGCCAGTCGGTGCTCACCGAGGCGCGTCAGCGTGATCTGCCCACCGTTGACCGTCACGGGCTCGAGAATGAGGGTGAGCCTCCTGTTCGAGTCCCCGAGACGCCCTTGAACGTTGACGGAGATTGCCTCACCCCGGACGGTGAAGGTCAGGACGCCCGACACGCCGGGCAGCTCTCGTCCAAGCACGTGCCAGGAGCCGAGGGAGACACCGTCGACAGGTGAAGCTTCGTGCTGCTCCAGGACGAGGAGAGTCAAGGGAGCGCCGCCCCACGTTCCTGTCCACGTCCCCCTGAGATCTGGCGCCGGCCCCGCCGGCATCGTGAGTGGGATCACCGTCGAGCAGGCGCCCAGCAGCGCCGTGAGAGCGACGACGAGCCCGTTCCGCCGCGGCTTCATCGCGGTCGAATATACTCACACTTGACGCTCATCGTCTTCGAGCGGATGCCATCGCCCCGACCTGGTTCGATCCGTCGTCCGCCCCGCCCCAGATCACTCCGTTCGGGATGCTCTACGCCCTCCACGATGCGCTGGTGCGGCCCCTGCCGGGAAAGGGCAAGATGTCCCCAAGCCTCGCCGAGTCGTGGTCGGAGAGTCCTGACGGGCTGGTGTACGAGTTCAAGCTGCGCCGCGACCTCAAGTTCCACAACGGCGACCCCGTGACCACCGAGGACGTGAAGTTCAGCTTCGAGCGTTATCGGGGAGCGGGAGCCAAGGAGATCCAGACGCGCGTCCAGCGGGTGGACATCGTCGATCCGTTGACGGTTCGCTTTTATCTGAAGGAACCCTGGCCGGACTTCATGACCTTCTACGGGACCACGGCCACGGCCGCAGGGATCGTCGTTCCCAAGAAATACGTGACCCAGGTCGGGGACGAAGGCTTCAGAAAGCACCCGATCGGCGCCGGCCCCTACCGCTTCGTGAGCCACAAGCCGGGCATAGAGGTGGTGGTCGAAGCCTACACGGGGTACTGGCGCCGCGTGCCGGCCGTCAAGCGGTTCGTCATGAAGAGCGTCCCCGAAGGAACGACGCGGGTGGCAATGCTGAAGAACGTCGAGGCGGACATCGCCTACGCGCTCGATGGCGAGGACGCCCTGAACGTGAGACGGGACCCGCGACTGCAGCTGGTGCCGTCCAAGCATGCGTCCATCTACTGGATCGAGTTCGCCGAGCAGTGGGATCCCAAGTCGCCGTGGCACGACAAGCGGATGCGGCTGGCGGTCAACTACGCACTGAATCGCCAGTCGATCAACGAGGCCTCGTGTCTCGGCTTCTGCCCCCCGGCCGGCGTGATCGTGCCCCGAGTCATGGAGTTTGCGCTGCAGGCCCCGGTGCCGCCCTATGATCCGCAGAAGGCCAAGCAGTTGCTGGCCGAGGCCGGCTATCCCAACGGGATCGACGCCGGGGACTTCGTGCCCATTCCTCCGTTCTTCACGACGGCCGAGGCGGCGGTGAACTACCTGGGCGCGTCGGGCATCCGGGTGAAGATCCGGCCCATGGAGCGCGCGGCCTTCTACGCAGCCTGGCGGGAGAAGAAGCTGCGCGGCTTGTTCATGGTGGCCGCGGGGAACTCGGGCAACGCGGCGAGCCGCGTGGAGGCCTTCATGTACTCCAAAGGGAGCAACGCCTACGGGGGCTATCCCGACCTCGACGACCTGTTCCACCAGCAGGGGCGGGAGCGTGATTACGCCAAGCGCGAGGCGCTGCTCCACCGCATCCAGCAGCTCACGATCGACCGGGTCATGTTCGCGCCGATCATGGACTACCGTACGCTGAGAGGAGTCGGGCCGCGGGTGGCCGAGCACATGCTCGACGCGCAGCACCTGATACCGTTCCCGGCCTACGAGGACGTGCGCCTCAAGAGCCAATGACGAGGCGGGCGGACTTCGGGCTCGGCGCTGAACCGAGAACTTGACGGGGGCTCAGTCTTTCTCTAGCTTCGTCACTGACGATACTTATGTACGCAGCATACTTCGGGCTCACTGAGCGGCCGTTTTCCCTGGCGCCTGATCCGCGCTACCTCTATCTGAGCGACGCTCACCGCGAGGCTCTCGCCCACCTGCTCTACGGGCTCGGCGAGGGCGGCAACTTCGTGCAGCTCACGGGCGAGGTGGGCACGGGAAAGACCACGGTCTGCCGCGCCCTGCTGGAACAGCTGCCCCCGGACGTCGACGTCGCAATGATCTTCCATCCCCGGCTCACCTCGGTCGAGCTGCTCGC
Source organism: Candidatus Rokuibacteriota bacterium (assembly GCA_003221655.1). Classification (GTDB taxonomy): domain Bacteria; phylum Methylomirabilota; class Methylomirabilia; order Rokubacteriales; family CSP1-6; genus AR31. The sequence goes on along the minus strand of QHSV01000232.1, from coordinate 17,291 downwards.
CGCGGTATGCGACGAGCTGCGGGTCCCGTACCCGTCGGGGACCACGAGCCTCAAAGTCCTGGTCGACGCGCTGTCCCAGGCTCTGCTCGACGCTCACGCGCGCGGCCGGCGGACCATACTGATCATCGACGAGGCTCAGAATCTGAGCGCCCGCGTGCTGGAGGAGATTCGGCTCCTGACGAATCTGGAGACGACGAAGGAAAAGCTCCTTCAGGTCATTCTGATCGGGCAGCCCGAGCTGGCTGAGCTCCTGGCCCGGCGCAACCTTCGGCAACTCGCCCAGCGCGTGACCGCGCGCTATCACCTCAGGTCGTTCACCGAGGACGAGACGCGGAGATACGTGCAGCATCGGATGGAGATCGCGGGCCAGCAGAAGCCAATCTTCACCCGGCTCGCCCTGCACGCGGCCTACCGTCTGTCGCGCGGCGTCCCGCGCCTGCTCAACACCATCTGCGATCGCGCCCTGCTCGGCGCCTATGCGACCGGGCAGACGCGGGTCAAGGAGGCGATCGTCCGCCGAGCCGCGAGGGAAGTGCTCGGTCGGCGGGCACGCAGGCGCCGGTGGATGGTGGCGACGGCCACCGCGGCTCTCCTCGTCGCTGCGGGCGGCACCACCATCGCATTGTTGGCTTCGAGAGGGCTCCCCTCCCTCGGAGCCTGGCCGCTGCGCGCCGAGACGACCTCGTCGACGCCGGCGCCGGCCCTGGTGGCCGCGCCGCTCGAGCCGGCAAGCCCGGCACTGACGCTCGCGACGATCCTGGGAGATCCGGCGGTGACCGCCGACAGGACGAGTGACGGAGAGCAGGCGACGCTCCAGATCGGCGAGCTGCGGGTCACGCTGCCGACCGTCGAGATCGAGCGCTTCTGGGACGGCCCGTTCGTGATGGTCTGGAAGTCTCCCGTCGACGGCCCGCTGCCGCTCCAGCCGGGCATGCGCGGGCGCGACGTCGTCTGGCTCCGCCGGCAGCTCGGCGTGGTCGACGGCCGCGCGGCGCCTGCAGGCGCGGGCGAGCCCTACGACGAGGAGCTGAAGCGACGCGTCGCGGCCTTCCAGCAGATCGAGTCGCTGATGCCCGATGGAATTGCCGGCGAGGAGACGCTCGCTCGCCTCGCCGCAGCGACGCCGGGCGGGAACGGCCCGTCGCTCACGACGGTGCGGCGGTAGCCATGTCCTATATCCTCGACGCGCTCACGAAGGCTGCTCAGCAGCGCGACCGCCAGATCCCGGTCGTGCAGCGGCTCTTGTCTCCCGGACCGACGCCGAGATCGCCCTGGACTCGCTGGCCCCGCCGCCTGCTGGTGGCGCTGGTGTTGAGTGCGGGCCTCGCGGCGGTGTTGCTCGTCTGGTGGCCGCGTCCCGTCCCCATCGCGGCGCCTCCGGACGCGACGCCCGTAATCTTGGTACCTGCGCCGAGCCCGCCGGCGGCGGAGCCCTCGCAGACCGTCAGGCTCGAGCCGCCGCTGAAGCCTGACATCCAGGCCGAGCAGCCGACACCAAGAGGGCGCCGGGGGATCGATGGCGCGTCCCCGAATACCGCAAGTTCGAAAGCACCGCCGCCGGCTCCCCGCTCGTCAGCGCCAGCACCCCGGCCGACGCCGGCTCCGGCCGCGACGTCGCCCGCCGCGGCGGCAGGACGGGCGACTCCCGCCGAGCGAGTCGGGCTCAAGCTCGAGGCGTTGATCTACTCGGATCTGCCGGCGCAACGAATGGTCTTCATCAATGGGCGCCGCTACACCGAAGGCGATGTGATCGACGGTCGACTCCGCATCGAAGAGATCCAGGAAGACGGCGTCGAGCTCAGCGACCAGGGGCGACGCTTCACGCTCCGCGTCGCGCGCTGAGGAAGGTTCCATGAGCGAGCGAATTCGCCTTGTCGTCGACGGCAAACCCGCCGAGCTCGACGCCGACCCGGCCATGCCGTTGCTCTACGCGTTGCGCGCCGACCTGGCGCTCAACAACCCGAAGTTCGGCTGCGGCCTCGCCCAGTGCGGCGCCTGCACCGTGCACGTCGACGGCCGGCCGACGCGCTCCTGCGTCACACCGGTCGGCGCCGTGAAGGGCAAGAAGATCACGACGCTCGCCGGCCTCGGCACACCGGAGCGGCCACATCCGCTGCAGACCGCCTACATCGGTGAGCAGGTCCCTCAGTGCGGCTACTGCCTGTCGGGCTGGGTGATGACCGCCGCGGCCCTGCTCCGCGACACTCCGAAGCCGAGCGACACGCAGATCCGGCAGGCCCTGGCCGGACTGAAATGCCGCTGCGGGACGCACATGGCCATCCTGCGCGCGGTCAAGCGCGCGGCCGGCGCGAAGGCATAGGAGGCGGCCATGACACCGGCCCCGCTCTCCCGACGCGAGTTCCTCAAGGCCGGAGCGCTCGTCGTCAGCTTCATGATGCCCGGAACGGTCGGCGGAGCGCTGGAGCGGGTGGGCGCTACGACGGGCGGCAAGCCACCCCTCACGCCCGACGAGCTCGATTCGTGGATCGCCGTGCTCCCCGACGGTCGCGTCACCGCGTTCTTCGGCAAGATGGACATGGGCCAGGGCGTCGACGTCGCGATCGCCCAGATCGTCGCCGACGAGCTGGACGTGGCGTTCGATCGCGTCGTCGTCGTCATGGGCGACACCGCGTTCACCTGCAACCAGGGCGGCGCGTCCGGCAGCACCGGCGTGCAGCGCGGCGGCGTCACCCTCCGCTACGCGGCCGCCGAGGCGCGCCGCATCCTGCTCGATCGCGCGGCCGAGAAGCTCTCGGTGGAGGTGGCGCAGCTCACCGTGCGGGACGGCGTCGTCTCGGTCGCCGGCGATCCGCGGCGTCGGGCGAGTTATGGCGAGTTGATCAACGGCCAGCACTTCCATCACAAGCTCGAGTGGAACAAGCAGTACGGGAACCCACTGCTGGCGAAGGGACTGGCGATACCCAAGACGGCGTCCGAATACAGGATCGTCGGGACATCGATACCGCAGCGGATCGTCGCCGACAAGGTATTCGGCGCGCTCCCGTATGTCACCGACGTCAAGGTCGACGGCATGCTCCATGCGCGTGTTGTCCGGCCGCCGACGGCCGGCTGCGCCCCGGTCACGGTCGACGAGTCGTCGATCGGCGGCATTCCCGCGGCTCGGGTCATTCGCGAGAAAGACCTGGTGGCCGTGGTCGCCGAGCGCGAGTGGGACGCGGTGCGCGCGGCGGCCACGCTCAAGGTGACCTGGGCACAACCCTGCACGCCGTTCCCGCCGATGGAGACGCTGCACGAGCACATCCGCCAGGCGAAGCCGATCGGCGGCGGAGTCCCCGTCAACAAGGGCGACGTGGAAGCCGCGCTCAAGACCGCGCATCGGTTGATCGAGGCGGAGTACGAATGGCCGCTGCAGTCGCACGCGAGCATGGGCCCGGCGTGCGCGGTGGCCGACGTGCGCGCGGATCAGGCGACGCTGTGGACGGGCTCGCAGAAGCCGCACTACGCCCGGAACGGCGTCGCGAAGCTGGTCGGTCTGCCGCCGGAGAAGGTCCGCGCGGTTTGGGTCCCGGGCCCGGGATCGTACGGCCGCAACGATGCCGGCGACGCCGCGCTGGACGCGGCGCTCCTGTCGAAGCTCACCGGCCGGCCGGTGCGCGTCCAGTACATGCGCCACGAGGGCACCGGCTGGGATCCGAAAGGGCCGGCGGCGGTCTACCGCGCCCGCGCCGGGCTCGACGCGCAGGGCACCGTCGTCGCGTACGACTTCTTCGGCAAGGGGTTCACTCGCCAGGACGTGGCGACGACCGAGAGCGACCCCAAGGACACGCTCGCCGGACAGCTGACCGGCTACGCGCCGAAGCCGACGGTGATCTTCCAGGTGCCGGCCGAAGCGTACGACTTCGCGAACAAGCGCTGCGGCTGGGAATGCATCGCACCCCTGCTCGATCGCGGCTCGCCGCTGCGGACCGGGCATCTGCGAGATCCGCTGGGCCCCGAGACGCACTTCGCAAGCGAGTCGTTCATCGACGAGGTGGCGCATGCCGCCGGCGTCGATCCGGTCGCGTTCCGGCTGAGGCACGTCAGCGACCCGCGCCACGTTGCCGTCATCACGGCGGCCGCCGAAAAGGCTGGCTGGACCGCGCGTCCCTATCCAAACCCGCGCCGGGGCACGGGCCACGTGATGACCGGCCGCGGCGTCTCCTACACCGAGCGCAACGGCACCATCGTCGCGGTGGTCGCGGAAGTGGAAGTGGATCGTCGCAGCGGACGGGTGTGGGCGAAGCGGTTCACCGTGGCGCACGACTGCGGGCTCATCATCAACCCGAAGGGACTCGAGCTCACCATCGAGGGCAACGTGGTGCAGGCGGTATCGCGGACCTTGTTCGAGGAGGTCGCGTTCGACCGCGATCGGGTGCTGAGCGTCGACTGGGCCAGCTATCCCATCCTGGAAATCCAGGACGCGCCCGAGCGGATCGACATCGTGTTGATCAACCGACCCGACGTTGCGTCCTCAGGCGCGGGCGAGCCGTCGACGCGCACGGTCCCGGCGGCGATCGCCAACGCGATCTTCGACGCGACCGGAGTACGTCTCCGGCGCGTGCCGATCACCCCCGAGCGGGTCAGAGCGGCCCTGGCGCGAGCCTGACGGCCTCGACGGAGCACGTCGCGCCGGCGCGGCGATGTCCGCGCTCCTCGCCATCGCGGCCGCGCGTGTTCTCCCGGGGCGCATGCCTCTGGGTCGTGCCGTGCATCGGGACTTGGCGGCCTCGATGCACTCCCCGTGCGGTACACTCCCCGGAGGATCGGATGGGGCGCTCGTGCGCGCGGAGGTGGCGATGAGGATCGGGGTGGTATTTCCCCAGGTCGAGATCGGGCAGGACCCGAGCGCGATCCGGGATCATGCGCAAGCGGTCGAGGCCGCGGTTCCGGGCCTGACCCGAGGACTCGCGCTGTCCCGCTCGCGCTGGTAGGATGACGCCGTGGTGAGCCGGATCGCGCCGAAGGCGATGGGCGAGATTCGCGGCGGGAGGATCCCGCGCCGGCTGCTGCCGTGCTTCCTGGCGCTGGCTTTCCTGGTGTTCGACGCCGCTCCCGGCTCAGCCCAGTGGCCGGAGGTGGAGCGCTGGCTCGATGGCTCCCAACCAGTCTCGCTTGGGCTGGGAACGTCCCGCTTTCGCGTCTCTACCCCTGGTACGAAGCCGGTGATCGCGATCGAGGATCCGTCGTACGGCGGCGCTCCGTACCGGCTCATCGACTCGGATCTGTACGGCACGGCCATCTCGTTCGACCTCAAGCTGCGGTGGCCGCCGTTATCGGCCACGGGGACCTCGGCCCTCGGGGCGGTGGAGCCGTATCTCTCATTCGGGCCGACGCTCTTCGTTGCTGGCTCCGACAGCGCGCTGCGCCTGGGTCAGCCCGGGTCGAGGTCCGACGGCGCGATGTCTCTCGGGCTCAGCTGGGGCGCCGGGCTCTCATGGCGATTCACCCGTAACGCGGAGCTGTTCGGCGGGTACCGGTTCATGCAATACGGCCGGGAGAGCGCCTTCTCGCACGGCGAGCGGTCGTTGCCGGAGACGGACCTGATCGGTCACGACATTCTCTACGGCATCTCCGTCCGGTTCTAGCGTCGTCGAGGAATGGCTCAATTCCCGTAGCGAGGAGCTTCCATGGAATCTCGAAGTCTGGGCAAGACAGGTCTCACGGTGTCCACCCTCGGGTTCGGATGCGGCAACGTCGGCGGGCTGATCATCCGGGGGACGCCTGCGGAGCGAGAGCGCGGTGTCGCCCGGGCCATGGAGCTCGGCGTCAACTACTTCGACACGGCGCCGTCGTACGGTGACGGCGAGTCTGAACGGAACCTCGGGCAGGTGCTGAAGGCGCTGAGAGCGCAGGTGCACGTCGGCACCAAGTTCCGCCTCGATCCGCGCGATCTGGCGGACATCCCCGGGGCCATCGCCCGCTCGCTCGACGAGAGCTTGCGCCGGCTCGGCCTGGAGCGCGTCGATCTATTTCAGCTCCACAATCGGATCGAGCCGGCGCGCGGTACCGGCGCCTTGAGCCTCGGCGACGTGCTGGGCGAGGTCGTGCCCACCGTGCAGAAGCTCCGCCAGCAGGGGAAGGTGGGGTTCTGCGGGATCACCGCGCTCGGCGAGACGACCATGCTGCACCGGGCGATCGACGCCGGGGCGGTCGACACGGCGCAGGTCTGCTACAACCTGCTCAACCCCAGCGCGGGCGTCGCCGTCCCACCGGGCTTTCCGGCCCAGGACTTCGACGGGCTCCTGGGGCGGGCGCGCCAGGGCCGGGTGGGTGTCATCGTCATCCGCGCGTTGGCGGCGGGAGCCTTGAGCGGCGTCGAGACACGTCACCCCATCGCGGTTCCCTCGGTGGACCCGATCGCAACGGCCCCGGACTACCGCACCGACGTATCGCGGGCGCAGCTGCTCGGCGCGCTCGTGCGGGAGGGACACGCGGCGAGCCTGATCGAAGCGTCGCTACCCGGGCGCTGAGGGGGGGCGACGTGCCGGCGACCGCGTGAGCGGGGGAGCGCGCGTCTAGGCTCGGGTGACGCGCACGATCGCCCAACCGAACGTCCGCACGCGCTCGTCGATGTCGTGCCGGGTGCGCCGGCCGCTGGTGCGCCGGTCGACCATCCACGGGGACTGCTGCCGCCGCCGCTCGCTCGTCCGGCGGTCGAATATCACCTCGGCCCAGTCGACGTCGGCAAACGCTCGCTTGAGGTAGCTGTGGTAGTTCGCCGCGCGGCGGGAGACGACGAAGATGAGCCGGTGCCGCCACTGCCGCAGGACGTGGGTGACGTTGAGCACCCGGATCAGCTCGCCGAGGCTCGTGTGAATCACGCCCGCGTCACCGCCGTTCGCCCGCGTCACCATGCCGATTTGATCGATCCGCAGACGGCTCGAGAGGCCATCATGCGTCGTGAACTCAATCCATTTTTCGGCGGGGTCGTCCATCGTTCTCCCCTGAGAGAGATGTTCCGGGGAGACACGCTAGCAACCACCCGATCCCGCCCGCGAAGGAAATCGGACCCGCGAGAGGTTGGCGCTGCCGACGACGAGAACTACCGGATCTGGTGGCTTGTCACGCCGGGACCCTAACGCCGGACGCGGCTGTTCACGAGCGCGCCCCACGTCGCGACGATAAAGGGCACGAGGTAGGTGAGCGGGGCCTTCCACACGAGGGCGCCGGGCCATTCGGCACCGAGCAGCACGTCACCCTGGTTGATGGCGAGCAGGAGCGTGCCCACGACGCCCGCGATCATGACCGACCGCCTCAACATCGGGCGGTGCCGCAGTGCGCACCGCCAGCACTTGATGACCGCGCCGCGGCGCGTCTGGAAGAGAAAGCTCGCTCGGGCCTCGGTGCTGCCGCACGTGTCGCAGCCGGCGCCGAGGGGCGGTGTTGGGCTCATGGACCGATTCTACGGTCGTCACGCCTTTGCGGGGGTCGGAGCCAAACGTGGTATACCGGAGAGCGCGGAGGGTGCGCGTGACCGATCTTCGTTTCGGCCAGGAGGCTCCCGGGTTTTCGCTACCGTCGAGCGCCGGCGGCCAGACGGCGTTGTCCGACTTCAAGGGGAAGTCGGACGTCGTGCTCGTCTTCTACTGCTACGACTGGGGCTCCATCTGAACGCCCGAGCTGGGCGACCTGGGCCGGGTCGCGGATGAGGTCGCTGGGAAGGGTGCTGCCGTGCTCGCCATCAGCGGTGACAGCCCCTTCTGCCACAGCGCGTTCGCGAAGGCGCGGAACTTGCCCTTTCCTCTCCTGAGCGACGTGCACCGTACGGTGATCCGCGCCTACGGCGTGCTGGACATCGACCGCAACGTCGCCTACCGCTCCACCTTCGTCGTGGACCGGGCCGGCGTGCTCCGCTGGGGCCAGGCCGGGGATCGCGAGATGGTCCGCGACGGGCGCGAGGTCCTCCGCGTGCTCGACGTGATCGACGGGCTCCGGCGAAAGCGCTAAATTGGAGGTATGAGCCTCCAGCCGCAGGAGGTCTTCCGGAAGCTCACGCAGAACCTCGAGACGGTCATGCGGGGCCAGTCCGTAACAATCCGCAAACTGCTCGGCGCCTTCGTGAGCGGCGGTCATGTCCTGCTCGAGGATTATCCCGGCACCGGCAAGACGACCCTCGCGAAGGCGCTCGCCCGGTCCATCGGCGCGCGCTTCAAACGCGTCCAGTTCACGCCCGACCTCTTGCCCTCGGACATCCTGGGCGTGTCCGTGTTCGACCAGCGCGATCACGCGTTCCACTTCCACGAGGGACCGATTTTCACCAACGTCCTGCTGGCCGACGAAATCAACCGTGCCTCGCCGCGGACACAGTCAGCGCTCCTCGAGGCGATGGCGGAGGGTCAGGTCTCGGTCGAGGGCACCTCGTATCGCCTCGCCGAGCTCTTCTTCGTGATCGCCACGCAGAATCCGGTCGAATTCCGCGGCACCTATCCATTGCCCGAGGCGCAGATGGACCGGTTCGCGGTGCAGCTGAGCCTGGGCTACGTGGCGCCTGAGGAAGAGGTCGCCATCCTCTCGGCGCAGGAACACCGCCACCCGATCGACACGCTGGCCGCGTGCGTGTCGGTTGATGACGTGCTGGGCGTCCGCCGGCGGGCCTCCGGTGTCCGGATGAGCGACGAGCTGAAGCGCTATGTCGTGGACGTCGTGCGGGAGACGCGCGCCGCGAACGGGGTCCAGCTCGGCGCGAGCCCGCGCGCGTCGCTCGCGCTCATGAAGGGGGCGCAGGCGCTCGCACTCAGTGAGGGACGCGAGTTCGTCATTCCCGAGGACGTCCGCGAGATGGCCGTCCCGGTCATCGCTCACCGCATGGTTGCCGAGCCCCAGGCGCGGTTTGCCGGCGTGACGACGGCGGGCATCGTCGAGGAGATCCTTACGAAAGTCCCGCTACCTTCGTAGCGCGCTCGGCGGCGCCGTGAAACACCTGCTCTACCGCTGGTTCAGTTCCTTCTCGGCCCTTCAGTACCGGCTCGACCGGCGGTTCACGCGCGCCGGCATACTCGCCCTTGGTGTGCTCGGCGCCGCGGCCGTGATCGGACTCGACACGAATCGCACGGTGGGCTACCAGGTCCTCACGCTCGTGCTCGCCCTGCTGCTGATCTCCGCGGCCTCGAGTCTCGTCTTCCGGGGACGCTTTACGGCCCGCCGCGTCCTGCCGCGCTTCGCCTCCGTCGGTGTGCCGCTCGGTTACCGCGTGGCGATCGCGAATCAGACGGGGCGGCGCCAGGAAGGCCTGGTCCTGCTCGAGGAGCTCGCCGATCCGCGCCCGTCGTTCGAGGAGTTCACCGCGGCGCGCGAGCCGGGCGAGGAGCGCCGGAACTGGTTCGACCGACAGGTCGGCTATCCGCGGTGGGCCTGGCTCATCTCGCAGAAGCGCGGTGCCGTCGTCACGCCGCGGCCTCTGCCCCCGCTCGCCCCCGCGGGCGAGATTGAGGTCGCGGTCGAGATCACACCGCTGCGCCGCGGCCACGTGCGCTTCACAGGGCTCACGATCGCGCGGCCGGACCCCCTGGGCCTGGTCCACGCGCTGAAGACGATCCGGCTCCCGCAGTCGCTCCTCGTCCTTCCGAAGCGCTACCCGATGCCGGAGATTCGGCTCGGGGGACGACGAAAGTATCAGCCGGGTGGCGTTGCACTCGCGTCTTCGGTCGGCGAGTCCGACGAATTCGTGGCGCTCCGCGACTATCGGGCCGGCGACCCGATGCGCCGCATCCACTGGAAGAGCTGGGCCCGCGTGGGCCGGCCCGTCGTCAGGGAGTACCAGGACGAGTTCTTCGTGCGCCATGCGCTGGTGCTGGATACGTTTACCGAGCGGGAGGGCCACCTCGTTTTCGAAGACGCGGTCTCCGTCGCCGCGTCGATCGCGGTCTCGGTGGAAACGCAGGAGTCGCTCCTCGATCTCATGTTCGTCGGCCCCGAGGCCTATTGCTTCACCGCCGGCCGAGGAGTCGGCCACACGGATCGGCTGCTCGAGGTGCTCGCGTGCGTCGGCCCCTGTCGCGACAAGCCGTTTCGCGCGCTGCACCGCGCAGTGATGGAGCGCCGCGCCTTGCTCAGTGGCTGTGTGTGCGTGCTGCTCGCGTGGGACGAGGCCCGGCGGGAGTTCGTCAGGCATCTCGAGGCGCTCGGCACGCCGACCCGCGTGTTCGTCGTGGGGGAGCCCGGCGCTCTCGATGCGCTCCCCGGCGACGTCCACCTCCTCGAAGTCGGCGGCATCGGCGAAGGGCTGGCGCGCCTGTGACCCCACCGCCGCTGCTGCTCGGGGCCGCGTTGCTCTTCTGGGGATGGCAGACCGGCTTCCTGCTCGTCGCCCTGCCGCTCGCCGTGCTGATCGAGGCGGCGCGCGCCCTCACGTGGCGACTCGAGCTGTCCGGCACCGACTTCCACCGCGTGACGGACCTGAGCACGCTGCTGATCGTCGTGAGCGGTGTGTACCTCTTCTCGACCACCGGAACGGCGCGCAGCGCCGGCGGGCCGCGGGCGATGACTCTCCTGTTCCAGTGGCTCCCCCTGCTGCTCTTTCCGCTGATCGCCAGCCAGGTCTACAGCACCGCGGGAAGAGTCCCGCTGACGGCGTTCTTCTGGGGGCTCAGGCGCCAGGCCGCCCGCGATCCCGCCGCGCGGCCCGGCCCGGTGGATCTCGGCTATCTCTACTTCGCGCTGTGCATCCTCTCCGCCAGCGCCGCCAACCGACGCACACTCGACTTCTACGCGGGACTCTGCGCCCTGGCGGGCTGGGCGCTCTGGTCCCGTCGCTCCCGGCGATTCTCGCCGCTCTGGTGGGCGCCCCTGCTCGCCGTCGCGGCCATCGTGGGGTATGGCGGCCACATCGTGCTCCACAGGCTCCAGCAGGCGGTCGAGCAGACGGCGTTCGAGTACATCTTCAGCCTCATCCACCGTGACGCGGACCCGTTCCGGACCACGACGGCCCTCGGCCATCTGGGGGGCCTCAAGTTCTCCGATCGCACGGTCCTTCGAGTCGAGCGGCGCGACGGCCTGCGTGTGCCGTTCCTCTTGCGCGAGGCGAGCTACGACGTCTACAACTCGCCCGCGTGGGTCGCCTCGGACGCGACCTTCGCCGCCCTCCAGCCCGAGGCCGATGGCGAGACGTGGAAGTTCGCCATCCGCACTCTTCGCCCCCGACGGACCGCTCGACGGTCCTCCGATCGACGCGGACCTACGCGTACCGCCGCAGGAAGCCCCGGTCATCTCCCGGATCGCCTCGGAGCTGAATCTCGGCGTCCTGTCGGCTTCGGAGAAGCTGAAGATCGTCGAGGCGTACTTCCGGCAGAACTTCCGCTATTCGGTCTGGAAGGGCGAGCGCGCTCGGCGGCAGACGGCCCTCGAGGAGTTTTTTCTGCAATCGCGTTCAGGGCACTGCGAGTACTTCGCCACCGCCACCGCTCTGCTGCTGCGCGCGGCGGGCGTGCCCGCGCGCTACGCGGTCGGCTTCTCGGTGCAGGAGTGGAGCCGCCTCGAGCAGCGGTGGATCGTTCGGGCTCGCCACGCCCACTCGTGGGCGCTCGCCTACGTGGACGGCGCCTGGCGCGACGTCGACACGACGCCGTCGATCTGGGTCGACGCGGAGCGGGATGAGGCGTCCATCCTGGAGCCCTTACGCGACCTCTGGTCCTGGGGCGGGTTCCTCATCTCCCGATGGCGCTGGAGCGAGGGACAAAGCGGGGTCGGCGAGTACGCCGCCTGGCTCCTGATCCCGCTGGTGCTTCTGCTCGTCTGGCGCCTCCAGTCGCGCCGGCGCGTGGGCCGAGGCGCGCGGGGGACCCCGGAGAGCCTCACGCTCGCGCCCCGCCCGGGCCACGACTCCGAGTTCTATCTGATCGAGCGCCGCCTCGACGCTGCGGGGCGTGGGCGGCGTCCGTCGGAGCCCGCGTCGGCGTGGATCGAGCGCATCCACGCGACAGAGCTGCGCCCGATCGTGGCGCTCCACTATCGCTATCGCTTCGATCCCGCGGGCCTCGACGCGCCCGAGCGCGCGACGTTGAGGACGAGGGCCGAGGCGTGGCTTCGCGCGCATGAGATTCTCGCGGCCGGCGCGACCGGGTCAGGCTGACGGTCGGGGTCGCTCGACCACGCGGCACGCGTGCGCATGCCTCTTCGCGGCTGGGCTCCATCAGACGCGGTGCGCCCGCAGTCGCGCGGCGGGAACGGGTCTCGACGACCCCGACCGTCAGCCTGACCCAGTCGCGCCGGCCGCGCCGACTTCCCGATCGTGCTAGAGTTGCGCCCATGAGATTCCCACTCGAAACATCCAGCGTTGAAGCGCTCGGTTTCGACGCGAAACCGCTGAGTCGCCTCCGCGAGCTGATCACGGCTCACATCGCCGAGGGACGATACCCCGCGGGGCAGATCGCCATCGCGCGCCACGGCAAGCTCGGGGTCCTGTGGACGCTCGGCGACGCCCGGCTCGATCCGCAGCGCGTTCCCGCGCGGGACGACACGCTCTGGCTCCTCTACTCGAACACCAAAGTCATCACCGCGTGCGCCGTCTGGGTTCTCGTCGAGCGCGGCGTGCTCACGTTCACCGACCGGGTCGCCGATCATGTGCCCGGGTTCGAGGCCCACGGCAAGGGCGACATCTCCGTCATCCAGCTCCTCACGCACCAGGGCGGCTTTCCGAACGCCGAGGTGCCGAGGGAGGCGTGGGAAGACCACGAGCTTCTGCGACGCGCGGTCTCTTCCTTCACACTCGAGTGGACGCCGGGCTCGCGCGTCCACTACCACCGGGGCGCGGCCCACTGGGTCGCGGCGGTCCTGATCGAGGCGCTGACCAAGACGGACTATCGGGCGTTCATCCGCGAGCACATCACGGAGCCGCTCGGCCTCGGCGGTGACCTGTTCGTCGGCCTGCCTGACGCGGCGCACGACCGTGCCGCCGACGCGCACGAGCCCGCCCCGGATGGCTCACGCCACGTGAGGCGGCAGGACGAGACCACGGCGGAGGCGAGGCGTGCGGGCACGCCGGGCGGTGGCGGCTACGCGACGGCGCGCGGCATGGCGGCGTTCTATCAGATGCTGGTCCAGGAAGGCCAGCTCGGCGGCACGCGCGTGCTCTCGCCGCGGACCATCGCGTACGTCACGCGCAACTTCACGGGCGACCGCGTCGACGGGTACATGGGCATGGCGATGCATCGCGGGCTCGGTCCCCATCTGCGCGGGACGACGGAGACGATCCGGGGCCTCGGGTCGCTCGCCTCTCCCCGGACTTTCGGTCACGGCGGTGTCGGCTCATCGTACTGCTGGGCCGACCCTGACTCGGGCGTCTCGTTCGCGTACCTGACCAATAGCCGCGTGCCCGATCCGTGGCATTCGGCCCGACTCGATCGCGTCAGCAACCTCGTTCACACCGCGATCGTCTAGCGCGCTCCGGCCATGGCGCCGCGCACCGTGCTCGTGACCGGTATGAGCGGGCTCATCGGCGGCGCCCTCCGCCGGCACCTGGAGGGCAAGTACGAGCTCTCCGCGCTCAACCGACGGCCGGTCCCCGGCGTGAAATGCCATCAGGCCGATATCGCGGACCTCGACGCGATCGCTCCCGCCTTCGCCGGCGTGGACACGGTCGTGCACCTGGCAGCGCTCACCGGCTCGAGCACGAACTTCGACGACATCCTCCGGGCGAACGTCGTCGGCACCTACAACGTCTTCGAAGCCGCGCGGCGCGCCGGGGTCGGCCGCGTCGTCTCTGCCTCCAGCGGCGCGACGGTGAGTGCCTGGGAGCACGAGCCGCCCTGGAGTGCCTTGGTCGCCGGGCGCTACGACGAGGCCGGAAAATTTGCGAAGATGACCCACGAGACGCCGACGCGTCCGGCCGGGCTCTACGGTGCCAGTAAGGTGTGGGGCGAGGCGATCGCGCGTCACTACGCCGACGCGCATGGGCTGTCCACGATCTGTGTCCGCATTGGCCGTGTCAAAGCCGAAGACCGGCCGACCTCGACGCGCGATTACGCGGTGTGGTGCAGCCAGCGCGACATCGTCCGCATGCTCGAGCTGTGCATCGCGGCGCCATCGACACTCAGGTTCGACGTCTTCTTCGCCGTCTCGGACAACCGGTGGGGCTACCGGGACCTCGAACACGCGCGCGCCGTCCTCGGCTTCGAGCCGCGCGACCGGGCGGAGGACCATCGCCGATGATCCGAGACGTGGTGAGCGTGCGCGACAGGAGCCGCATCCACTATCGGCGGCTCGGACAGGGGCCTGGGATGGTCCTGCTCCACGGCTATCCGCAGACCGGCCACATGTGGCGCAAGGTGATGCCGGACCTCGCCGAGCGATTCACCGTCGTCGCGCCGGATTTGCGCGGTTACGGCGATTCCGACCGCCCGGCCGCCGGCTACGACAAGCGCACCATGGCGGCCGACATCGCCGACGTGATCCGGGCGCTCCGGATCCAGCCGGTCGTCCTCGTCGGTCACGACCGGGGCGCGCGCGTCGCGCACCGCTTCGCTCTCGACCACCCGTCGCTCTTGACGCGGCTGGTGCTGCTCGACATCGCGCCCACGTACGACGTGTTCGCGCGGACCGATCAGGTAAGCGCCCGGGCGCGCTGGCACTGGTTCTTCCATCAGCTCCCTGATCTTCCTGAGGCCCTCACGGCCGGTCGCGAGGAGATCTACCTCCGCTACATGTACAGGACGTCGGCGTACAATCCCGCCGCCATCGAGGAGGACGCGGTCCAGGAGTACGTCCGCTGCTTCCGCCAGCCCGGCGCGATGCGCGCGGGCTTCGAGGACTATCGCGCCGGCGCGACCATCGATCTCGAGCACGATGGCGCCGACCGCGACACGAAGATCGCGGTCCCGACGCTGGTGCTGTGGGGCGAAGCGGGCGGTCGCCGACCGCAGGCGCCCGACATGCTCGCCGTCTGGAAAGAGCGGTGCGTGCACGTCGAGGGGCGCGCCGTGCTCGGCTCAGGCCACTTCATCCCCGAAGAGCAGCCCGCGGCCGTGATCGACGCCATCCTGAAATTCGTCGGGGCGCCTGAGCGGAAGGCCTGAAGTCCGTGCGGCTCAAGAAGACGGTCGCGCGACTCTTCGAGCGCGAGCGCGTCTGCCGCGTGGCGACCGCAGGCCTCCGCGGCATGCCGCACCTCGTCCCGGTGTGCCAGGTCGTGGCCGATGGGAAGATCTACTTCGCCTCGGGCAACGACGGCCGGAAGGCGTTGAACCTCACGGCGAATCCGCGCGTGGCGGTGACGATCGATCTCTACTCCGATGACTGGACGCTCATCAAGGGCGTGATGGTGCAGGGCCGGGCGCGGCTCTACGCGAAGGGACCGCGGTTCAGGAAGATCCGCGCGCTCCTGTATCGGAAGTATCCGCAGTACCCGCACGAGGCCGCGCTGGATGAGTCGGACTCCGTCGTCGTCGAGGTGACGCCGACGCGGATCTTCACCTGGGGCATCGAACCTCGGTAGATCCCGGTCTACTCCGCGACGCAGACGCGGTTCCGGCCGTCCCGTTTGGCCCGGTAGAGCGCTTGGTCCGCGGCGCGGATGACGTCTTCGGGATCGACGCCGCTCTGCTCGGGCTCCGCGACGCCGATGCTGACCGTGATGGTCACCCTCCGCAGCCCCCCGGAGGACCGGACCGGTTTCTCGGGCCTCGCCTTGGGCCGGTTCCGGCCGCGCACGATGAAGCTCGAGGCTTCGATCGTCTCTCGCAGATCCTCGAGATACGGCAATGCCTCGTCCGTGGATTTGCCCGGGAAGAGGACGGCGAACTCCTCGCCGCCGTAACGGAACGGCCGGCCGCCGCCTTCCGTCCGCGTGAGCGTCGAGCCGATCAGGCGAAGCACCTGGTCGCCCGCCGCGTGGCCGTGCTCATCGTTGAGCTTCTTGAAGTGGTCGATATCGATCATCGCGACCGTGTACAGCTCGGGGAGCCGCATGAGCGCGTCGGTCAGCGCGCGGCGCGACGGCAGCCCGGTCAGCTCGTCGCTGAACGCCATGCGGTGCGAGGTCTCGATCAGCGAGATGACGAGCACGAGACCTCCGGTCGCCAGGTACACCGTGGACGCCGGGTTGCCACCGTTGAGGGCGAGGAACGCGGCGATCAGCGTCCAGGCTAAGCTCGACTGAATGACGGTCGGACGGAGCACGAACCGCATCGTGGCCAGCACGATCGCGGCGAGGAACGCCACCAGGGCGGGTTGCGGCACCTTTATCCAGGGCAAGCCGACCGGAACGTGCTGGAGCGCCTGCGCCACGTGGGCCAGCTCGGGGCGCCGTAGCAACGTGACTGCGAGCAGCTCCCCCAGGAGGATCAGGACGAGAACCACCCAGCCGGTCTTCGAGGAGATCGAGCGCTCGGTCAGCCAGGCGAGCGCCGCCAGGTCGAGGGGGAGCGCCAAGGCGATGGCGGCGAACACGGTGCGGTCCGTCGACGACGGACCGGCGTCGGGGAAGAACACGAGCGCCCGCTCGGCCACGAAGAGGACGACGAGGGCGACAACGAGCTGGCGCCGCTTGAACCGCCAGCCGAGGAGGAGCCCCACGCCGAAGACGACCCATGGATAAACGGGCGGCAAGGCCGCCACCGTCTCACGGAGCGACGCGGACTGTAAGATCACCGTGGCGCCCAGCAGCAGCACAGCGCCGGGCGCCACGTGGGGTAGGACCTTGTCCAGATTCGTCCGCTACTGCGGCGGGTATCGGAACGGCGCCCAGCCGTTCCCCTGGAGCGGCTTGGGCGTGTAGCTCACGGCCTGCTTTTGCGCCGCCGGTTTCTTGGCTGCCGGCTTCCGCGCCGCCGACTTCGTCCTCGCCTTCTTCCTCTTCATGCGGCGCACTTTACAACAGTCGTGGAAATGTGGTCAATGGACACGGTGATCGCCGCGAACGGCAGGCGGCCGGATCGACCGATTCAGTCGATGGCGGGCTAGGCGAGCCGCCCGCGGTAAGCTCGGCGCGCCCGCGTGCCGCGGAGGTGCGGCGGCCCGTGGAGAACTCTAATGGGATAACGGCGCAGTCGCTCCGGAGCTTGCGCGACCGGCGGTTCCGTCGGTCGCGGGAGCACCGCGTGCAGGGCGAACGAGGGGCCCTCACGTTCGTCCGAGAGGTAGGCTTCTGCTCGACCTTCTACCGGTTCCCCGAGGGCGTGGCGTGCCTGTGGGAAGCGGTGGCCGGCCGCGCGAATCCGCGCTGGCCCCGGCACTCGCACCACGACGCCGGCATCGGCCTCACCTGGGAGCTGAAGGACACCCTGCCGGCGCGCAAGCGCGTGTACTACGGCAAGCTCCTCAAGGGACACCCGCTCCTGGTGGCGCTCGACCTCTTCCCC
>QHSV01000231.1 GCA_003221655.1 Candidatus Rokuibacteriota bacterium | reverse complement strand
AACCTGCGCCGTGACCCGCGCGTGTGCGTGGTCGCTGAGGCCGTGGGCGGCGGCGACGTGTGCGGGGTGACGATACAGGGGCGCGCCGAGTTCTTGTCGGAGTCATCGCAGCGGCGCGCGCTCGTCGAGCGCTTCCACGAGAAGTACCGGCGCCTCGAGCGGCTCTGGAACGGCAAGACCATGCCGGCGAGCCGTGTCATGTTCCGGGTCGTCCCCGCGCGTGTGCGGAGCTGGGGGCTCGGATGAGCATCCGCTAGCGCGTGGCCGATCTCGACGCGGGCCGATTCGACGACGGGCTGAAGGCGCGGGTTCAGGAGAACCTGGCCGGATTCGAGCGCCAGCCGATCGCCCCTGACGGGCGCCGCCTGGCCGCGGTGGCGGTGGTGCTGCTCGCCGACGAGGAAGGACGCGCGTGCTTTCTCCTGACCCGGCGTACGGCGACGCTGCGCGTCCACGCCCGCCAGTGGGCGCTGCCCGGCGGCCGGATCGACGTGGGCGAGAGCGCCGAGGGCGCGGCGCTGCGCGAGCTCCGCGAGGAAGTCGGCCTCGTGCTCGACGCCGGGTCGGTGCTGGGGATCCTCGACGACTACGGCACGCGTTCCGGATTCATCATCACGCCCGTCGTCGCGTGGGCGGGGGAGAAGGTCGAGCTGGCGCCGAATCCGGCCGAGGTGGCCCACGTGTACCAGGTGCCGCTCGCCGAGCTCGACAAGCCCGACGTCCCGCGCCTGATCACCATTCCCGAGAGCGACCGGCCGGTGATCCAGGTCCCGCTGCTGTCATCCCTCATCCACGCGCCGACCGCCGCCGTGCTCTACCAGATCCGCGAGGTCGTCGTCCACGGCCGGC
This sequence comes from Candidatus Rokuibacteriota bacterium, assembly GCA_003221655.1. Classification (GTDB taxonomy): domain Bacteria; phylum Methylomirabilota; class Methylomirabilia; order Rokubacteriales; family CSP1-6; genus AR31. Next base: position 6,928 of record QHSV01000231.1, on the reverse strand, counting down.
CCACACGCGTCGCCCATTTCGAGCAGCCGACCTGGGCCTGGAAGTAGGCCGCCGTCTCAGGCCACTGCGTCCGCGGAAGCGGCGTTCGTTACAGTAATATGCTCGTCTGACGCGGTAGCCAGGGGGGTCGATGCGCGATGGGCCGGCGGAGGTGTTGTGATTCTCGAGGAGACGGCGTGACGGAGACGAAGTTCACCATCATCGATGGCGGGCGAGTGGCTGAGGTCGGCGAGCGAGAAGGCGTCGAGCTCGCGAAGCGAGCGGAGGCCATGGGGCGCCCGGTGGCGGTCGCCGGCGACGAGCGGGTCGCCTACCTGGGCGTGAGCGCCCGCGAGCGGGCGAAGGTGCTCGCCTCTCTCGAAGCACCGGACTTTACGCTCCCCGACCTCGACGGAGGGTTGCACACGCTGTCCCGGCATCGGGGTACGAAGATACTCCTGGTCGCCTATGGCTCGTGGTGAGGGTGCCGCCTCGACCTGCCGGTCTGGCAGGCGGTGTACGAGGAGCTGCGAGGGTACGGATTCACCGTCATCACGGTGGCGCTCGACCGGAGCGCCGAGGACGCGCGTCCCTGGATCGAGGCGGCGAAGCCCGCGCACCCGTCACTGATCGACACCGCGCACGTGCTCGCCGACCTCTACAACATCGTGAACGTGCCGACGATCCTCTGGATCGACGAGCGCGGGCGGATCGTCCGACCGAACGACGTCGCGTTCGGCACCGACGTCTTCAAGCACATCACCGGGCTCGAGGCGGCCAGGCATCTTGCGGCGCTCCGTGCGTGGGTGCGCGGCGAGGCGCCGGCGCTGCCGGAGGCGCGCGCCCGTGCACTCCAGTCGTTGCCGACGGACGGGGACCAGCAGGCGCGCGCCGAGTTCGCCCTGGGCGAATGGCTCTACACCAGGGGACGCACGGAGGCGGCCGGGCGCCATTTCGTGAGAGCCGGCGAGCTGGCGCCCCACGACTTCACGATCCGACGCGGGACGATGCCGATGCGCGGGATCGATCCGATGGGACCGCAGTTCCGCGAGATGCTCGCGGCGTGGGTCCAGGCAGGAAACCCTTACTATCGACCGATACCGGAGTGACCAATGGGAATGCTCAGCGGAAAGACAGCACTGGTGACAGGCGCCGGACGGGGCATCGGGCGCGGGATCGCGATTGCGCTCGCCGCGGCGGGGGCCAAGGTGGTCGTCAATGACCTGGGAGCCTCGCTCAGTGGGGAAGGCGTCGAGGCGACTCCGGCCCAGTCGGTCGTCAACGAGATCGTCAAGGCGGGCGGCACGGCGCAGCCGAACTACGGCTCGGTGGCGGACGTCGCCCAGGCCACCGCGATGGTCCAGCAGGCCATCGACGCGTGGGGCCGGATCGACATCGTGGTGCACGTCGCCGGCATCTTGCGCGACCGCATGATCTTCAACATGACCGAGGCCGAATGGGACGCGGTGCTGGCCGTGCACCTCGACGGCATGTTCAACGTCGTGCGCGCCGCCTCCGTCTCGATGCGCGAACAGAAAGGCGGCCGTATCATCAGCATGTCGTCGGTGTCCGCCCTCGGCGCGCCCGGGCAGCCCAACTACGCGGCGGCGAAGGCCGGCATCATCGGCCTCACGTGGTCCACCGCGAACGCGATGGCGAAGTACGGCGTGACGGTGAACGCGATCATGCCGAGCGGCGCCACGCGCATGATCGACTCCACCCCACGCGGACGGCAGGTCTTCGAGTCGACGGGCAAGTGGCCGAGCGAGCTGGCGGCGGGGACCGACCGCGATCCCGACAACGTCGCGCCCATCGTCGTCTACCTGGCGAGCGACGCGGCCGCGAACGTGAACGGCCAGGTCTTCCACGCCCGGGGATACGGCTACACGCTGCTCGCTCAACCGCACGCCGTACGGCACATCAGGGCCGATCGTCGTTGGGACCCCGAGGAGCTCGTGAAGATCTTCCCCGAGACGCTCGGCGCCAATCTCAAGCAGCCACCGAGCATCGAATTCGGGCAGAAGCTCGACGAGCGCCCCGCGGACGAGTGGCGAGACCTCGGTGCGGGTCGGCGCTTCTGGAAGTCCCGGTACGAGGAGCCGTGAAGACCGTCCTCATGGTGTGCCACGCCAACACCGCCCGCAGCGTGATGGCCCACGTGCTCCTGGAGCGGATGTTGGCGGGGCGCGGCGTCGACGGCGCCATCCGCGTCAGGTCGGGAGGGATCGCCAACTACGCGCGGGACGGCATGCTCGCCTCGCTCGACGCGCGCCTGGCGTTGCGCGAGGAGGGCATCCACCTGGCCGAGGAGGACTTTACCTCGACCGACCTGAAGCGGCACCGCCATCTCCTCGCCGAGGCGGACCTGATCCTGACGATGACCGCGCTCCAGAAGCAGATGCTCGGCGCGTTCGCCGAGGCTCACGATCGGTCCGTGTTCACGCTCCGGGAATTCGCCGGCGAGGAGGGCGACATCGACGATCCCGCCACTCAGGGCGAGGACGTTTTCCGGGCGTGCCGCGACGAGATCAAGCGTTGCCTGGAAAAGTCGGTGGGCCGGCTACTGATGATATTGTCGGGCTGAGCGCGGAGGGGACTGGATGACTTTGCGGTACCGCACCGGCGGCCCATGAGAGACGCATGACGCCAGGCGGTCGCCTTTTCCGGAAGTATGTGATCGTCTTTGCAGGTCTCGTGAGCGGGGCCCTCCTCATGTCCGGGCCCACCGAGATCTATTTCTCCTACCGGGAAAACCGGGAAGCGCTCGTCACCCTGCAGCGCGAGAAGGCGCTCGGCGTGGCGTCACGAATCGAAGGGTTCATCAAGGAGATCGAGCGGCAGATCGGCTGGACGACCCAGCCGCAGCTCGGCGCTGCGTCCGCCGCCATGTACCAGCGCCGCGTCGACTACCTGCGCCTCCTGCGCCAGGCCCTGATGATCACCGAAATCAGCCATCTCGACGGAGAGGGGCGGGAGCAGTTGCGCGTCTCGCGCCTCGCGATGGACGTCGCCGGCAGCCAGACCGATTTCTCGCGCGAGCCGCAGTTCGTCCAGGCCAAGGCCGGCAAGATCTATCACGGGCCGGTGACCTTCCGGAAGGAGTCCGAGCCTTACATGAAGATCGCCATGGCCGGGAGCGGTCAGGGCGCGGGCGTCACCGTGGCCGAGGTGAACCTGAAATTCATCTGGGACGTCGTCTCCCAGATCAAGATCGGCAAGGCCGGCCATGCCTTCGTTGTCGACGGCCAGGGCGTCCTCATCGCGCACCCGGACATCAGCCTCGTGCTTCAGAAGACGACCTTCGCCGGGCTTGACCAGGTCAAGGCCGCGCTGGCCGGCGGGCGGCTGGCCCCGGGCGAGCCGCGGGAGCAGGTCACGATCGCGCGTGATCTCAAGGGCCAGAGCGTGATGACCGCGTACGCCACGATCGCCCCGTTGCAGTGGTCGGTCTTCGTCGAGCAGCCACTGGGGGAGGCGCTCGAGACGCTCTATGCCTCGATCCAGCGCACGCTCGGCCTCCTCGCTCTGGGCGTGTTGCTGGCGGTCGCCGCCAGTCTCCTCCTGGCACGGCGGATGGTCACGCCCATCCAGGCGCTCCAGGCCGGTGCCGCCCGGATCGGCGCGGGCGAGCTGGACCAGCGGATCGACGTCCGAACGGGCGACGAGGTGGAGGCGCTGGCCGACCAGTTCAACAGCATGGCCGCCCAGCTCAAGGAGTCGTACGCCGGGCTCGAGCGCAAGGTCGAGGCTCGAACGCGCGAGCTGACGGAGTCCCTCGAGCAGCAGACGGCGACCGCCGAGATCCTGCGCGTCATCTCGAGCTCGCCGACGGACCTGCAGCCCGTGATGGACGCCGTGGCGGAGAACGCCGCCCGCGTCTGCGGGGCGAGCGACGCGAGCATCCGCCGCCTCGAGGGCGACACGCTACGATTGGTCGCGCGGTTCGGGTCGATTCCGATAGGCGCGCCGGACGTGATCCCTCTCGATCGCGACTACCCCACCGGACGGTCGGTCATCGAACGCCGCACTATCCACATCGAGGACCTCCTTTCCCTGCCGGAGACGGAATTCCCTAGAATCAGTCATGACGCCCGCACCTCCCTGATCACGCCTCTCATGCGCGAGGGCGTGCCAATCGGAGCCATCCTGATCCGTCGGGTAGAAGTGCAGCCGTTCACGGAAAAACAGATCGAGCTCCTCAAGACCTTCGCCGACCAGGCCGTGATCGCGATCGAAAACGTCCGACTGTTCCAGGAATTGCAAACGCGGACGCGCGAGCTGGCCCGATCGGTCGACGAGCTACGGGCGCTCGGCGAGGTCGGCCGCGCCGTCAGCTCCACGCTGGACGTCGAGACCGTGCTCAACACGATCGTGTCCCGGGCGAGCCAGCTCGCGGGGGCTGACGGATGCACGATCCACGAGTACGACAGTGATGCCGAGGAGTTCCGCTTGCGGGCGGCCCACAACGCCGACGCGGGCTTCGTCGCGGCGATTCGCGCGGCGCCGATCCGGAAGGGCGAGGGAGTCATGGGCCGCGCGGTGCAGAGCTGCTTAGAACGTTCGCGACCCAGTCGGCCCTGGCGATCCAGAACGCACGGCTCTTTCAGGAGATCGAGGAGAAGAGCCGCCAGCTCGAGGTCGCCAATCGCCACAAGTCCGAGTTCCTCGCCAGCATGTCACACGAGCTACGCACGCCGCTCAACGCGGTCATCGGGTTCTCCGAGGTCCTCCTCGAGCGGATGTTCGGCGAGATCAACGACAAGCAAGACGAGTATCTGCAAGACATCCTGAGCTCCGGCCGCCATCTGCTGTCGCTGATCAACGACATCCTCGACCTCGCGAAGATCGAGGCCGGGCGCATGGAGCTCGAGGTGGTCGACTTCCACCTCCCGCAGGCCATCGACAACGCGATCACGCTGGTGCGCGAGCGCGCCGTGCGGCGGGCGATCACGCTCGCGATCGAGATCGACCCTCGGCTCGGCGAGATCAAGGGCGACGAGCGCAAGGTCAAGCAGGTGCTCCTGAATCTCCTGTCCAACGCGATCAAGTTCACGCCCGAAGGGGGCCATGTGGGCGTTCAGGCCGGGCTTTCCGATGGCTTCGCCGAGGTTGCGGTGACGGACACGGGCGTCGGGATCGCGCCCGAAGATCACGAGGCGGTCTTCGAGGAATTCCGCCAGGTCGGGACCGACTACGCTAAGAAGCACGAGGGCACGGGCCTTGGGCTGACGCTTTCGCGACGGTTCGTCGAGCTCCACGGTGGCAAGATCTGGGTCAAGAGCCAGCTGGGCCAGGGGGCGACGTTCACCTTCACATTACCGGTGAAGCCATGGCAAACGAGCTGATCCTGATCGTCGAGGACAACGAGAAGAATCTCAAGCTGGTGCGAGACGTGCTCCAGTACAAGGGTTACCTGACGATCGAGGCGGGCACGGGCGAGGACGGCGTTCGGCTGGCGCGGGAGCGCGGTCCCGCGCTCATCCTCATGGACATCCAGCTTCCCGGGATCGACGGCATCACCGCGCTGGGCCAGCTCCGCGCCGATCCGGCGACACGCGCGATTCCAGTGATCGCGGTGACCGCGTCGGCCATGACGCAGGACCGCAAGAAGATCATGGCTGCGGGCTTCGACGGCTACCAGACCAAGCCGATCAAGGTGCGGGAGTTCATGGACGCGGTGCGCGAGACGCTCGACCGCCAGGCCACAGGGTAGCGCGTTCCCATGCCCGAGAAGATCCTCGTGGTCGACGACATGCCCGTCAACGTGAAGCTGCTCGCCGACCTCCTGACGGTGAAGGGGTACACGGTCGTCACAGCCGCGAGCGGTGCCGAGGCGCTCACGAAGGTCGACAAGGAGCAGCCAGGGCTCGTGCTTCTCGACGTCATGATGCCCGGGATGAGCGGCTACGACGCGTGCCGGAAGATCCGCGAGAACCCGGCGACGGTGATGCTCCCGATCATCATGGTGACGGCACTCGACCCCGCGCAGGAGCGCGTCAAGGGCATCGAGGCCGGCGCCGACGACTTCCTGACCAAGCCCATCAACCAACCCGAGTTGCTGGCGCGCGTGAAGTCACTGCTGCGGATCAAGCTGCTTCACGACGAGCTCGCCGAGTGGAACCGGACTCTCGAGCAGCGAGTGGAGCAGCAGCTCGCCCAACTGAACCGGCTCGAGCGACTCAAGCGCTTCTTCTCGCCCCAGCTCGCCGAGCTGATCGTCAGCGGGGACACCGACGATCCGCTGAAGAGCCACCGGCGCGAGGTCACCGTGGTCTTCCTCGACCTGCGCGGTTTCACGGCCTTCGCCGAGACGTCCGAGCCGGAGGAGGTCATGGGCGTGCTGCGCGAGTACCACGCCGCGATGGGGCGGCTCATCCTGGAGCACGAAGGGACCCTCGAGCGCTTCACCGGTGACGGGATGATGATCTTCTTCAACGATCCCGTACCGGTCACGGACGCGCCGGAGCGCGCCGTCCGGATGGCGGTGGCGATGCGCGAGCGGGTGGACGAGCTCCTCGTGAAGTGGCGCCGGCGGGGGTACGATCTCGACTTCGGCGTCGGTATCGCCCAGGGCTACGCGACGATCGGCGCGATCGGGTTCGAGGGCCGCATGGACTACGGTGCCATCGGCACCGTGACCAACCTGGCCGCGCGGCTCTGCGGCGAGGCCAGGCCGCGCCAGATCCTCATCGCACAGCGCGTGCTCGGGGCGGTCGAGGCGCTGCTCGAGGTGGAGGAGCTGGGCGGCCTCACGCTGAAAGGCTTCTCGAAGCCCGTGGCCGCCTTCAACGTGCTCCAGCTGAAGGGATCCTGAGCGCGGTCAGATCTTCCGCTCGTGTCCTACTTCGGGTAGAGGTGGCAGGCGACCAGGCGGCCGGACTCTAGGAGGAGCTTCGGTTCCTCGGTAGCACAGCGCGCCATCGCGAAGGGGCAGCGCGGGTGGAAGCGG
>QHSV01000230.1 GCA_003221655.1 Candidatus Rokuibacteriota bacterium | reverse complement strand
AGATCCTCCGGACGGCCGACATCTTCCGGGCGAGGGTGGTCGACGTCACGGCCGTGTCGTTCGTCCTGGAGGCCACCGGCGACGAGGGTAAGCTCGAGGCGCTGATCGAGCTGCTGCGGCCGATGGGGATCCAGGAGCTCGTCCGGACGGGGAAGGTCGCGATCGGGCGCGGCCCGAAGCCGCGCGTGCGCCGCGTCGAGCCGCCGCGGAAGCCGCGCGTCGCGGACGACCCGAAGGTGGTCGGCTTCGCCGACTAACACTCACCGACACCGAGGAAAGGACACGCGATGCCCGCGAAGATCTACTACGACCAGGACGCCGATCTCGGCCTGCTCAAGGGCCGGAAGATCGCGATCATCGGGTACGGCAGCCAGGGACACGCCCACGCGCTGAATCTCAAGGACTCCGGCCAGGACGTGGTCGTCGGGCTCTACAAGGGCTCGAGGAGCTGGGCCAAGGCCGAAAAAGAAGGCCTCCGAGTCGCGACCGTGAACGAGGCGGCGCAGATGGCGGAGGTGATCATGATCCTGCTGCCCGACCAGAGCCAGCGTCACGTGTTCGAAAGCGAGATCAAGGGCGGCCTCGGCAAGGGCAAGATGCTCATGTTCGCGCACGGCTTCAACATCCACTTCAACCAGGTCGTCCCGCCGTCGGACGCCGACGTCACCATGATCGCGCCCAAGGCGCCGGGCCACGTGATGCGTGACCTCTTCACCCAGGGGCCGGGCGTGCCGGCGCTGCTCGCCGTGTACCAGGACGTCTCCGGCAAAGCGCGCGATCTGGCGCTGGCGTACGGCAAGGGCGTGGGCTGCACGCGGGCCGGGGTGATCGAGACGACGTTCAAAGAAGAGACGGAAACGGATTTGTTCGGAGAGCAAACGACGCTCTGCGGCGGCATCTCGCATCTCATCAAGGCGGCGTACGAGACGCTGGTCGAGGCGGGTTACCAGCCCGAGGTCGCCTACTTCGAGTGCATGCACGAGATGAAGCTCATCGTGGACCTCTTCTACCAGGGGGGCCTCGCGTACATGCGCTACTCGGTCTCGGACACCGCCGAGTACGGCGACTACACGCGGGGACCGCGCGTCGTGAGCGAGCAGACGAAGGCCGAGATGAAGCGGATTCTCGGCGAGATCCAGTCCGGCCAGTTCGCGCGCGAGTGGGTGCTGGAAAACCAGGCCAACCGCGCCGGATTCCTCGCCATGCGGCGGCGGGACGCCGAGCACCCGATCGAAGAGGTCGGCAAGCGCCTGCGGTCGATGATGTCGTGGATCAAGCCGCCGCGGATCGGTTGATGAACCGGCTCCCGGTCGCGCCCGAGGGCTGGCCGTTCATCGTGGTTCCGGCCGCGATCGCGGCCGGACTCGCGCTCGCCGGCCGACGCGCCCTCGCGGTGCCCTTCGCGGGCGCGGCGCTCGCCTCCCTCGGGTTCTTCCGCGACCCGGAGCGCGCGGTGCCGGCGGTCACCGGCGGCGTGCTCGCGCCGGCCGACGGCCGTGTGATCGACATCGACGAGCTGAACGACCCGTTCGTCGGCCCGGCCGTGCGGGTCGCGATCTTCCTCTCACCGCTGGACGTGCACGTGAACCGCGCGCCGATCGCCGGCCTCGTCGTCGGCGCCGCGTACTCGCGAGGCCGCTTCGTGGCCGCCTACCGACAGGACGCGGGCGACGTGAACGAGCGCTGTGTGCTCCACCTCCAGGGTGAGAACGCGCGAGTGACCGTCGTCCAGATCGCGGGTGTCGTCGCCCGGCGGATCGTCTGTCGGGTGGCACCCGGCGACAAGCTCGCCGCCGGCGAACGGTTCGGTATGATTCGCTTCGGCTCCCGAACCGACTGCTGCATGCCTCGCGGCGCCGAGGTCCGCGTGCGAGTCGGCGACCAGGTGATGGGGGGCGTCACGGTCTTGGGATTTCTGTCGTGATACGCGAGGGGCGCTCATGATCAGGCGTCACAAGGGGCCGCGGCGCCGGCGCTGGCACGAGCTTCGAGACAAGCGTCGGCGCGGCATCGTGCTGCTGCCAAGCCTGCTCACCACCGGCAATCTCTTCTGCGGCTTCTTCGCGCTGCTGCTCACGGTAGAGGGTCGGTACGCTGACGCGGCGCTGGCGATCTTCGTCGCCATGATCATGGACCTCCTCGACGGCCGCGTGGCCCGCCTCATGAAGGCGACCAGCCAGTTCGGGGTCGAGTTCGACTCGCTGGCCGACGTCGTCTCGTTTTGCGTGGCGCCGGCGTTCCTCCTGTACTCCTACGCGCTCAAGGATCTGAGCCGCCCGGCCTGGTTCGGTGTCTTCTTGTTCGTCATCTGCGGCGCCCTGCGGCTCGCCCGGTTCAACGTGCAGACCGGCACGGTCGATCGGCGCTTCTTCATCGGCCTCAGCACGCCGGCGGCGGCCGGCGTGGTCGCGGCAACCATCCTGCTGCTGGGCGACGCGCCGCCGGCTCGCTGGACCCAGATCTCGCTGGCCGCTGCCGCCGGCGTCCTCGCCCTCCTGATGGTGTCGACGTTTCGCTACTGGAGCTTCAAGGAGGTCGATTTCGTCCGGCGCCGGCCGCTTCAGACGCTGCTGGTCGTCGTGCTGGCGGTCATGATCGTGGCCACCAAGCACGACCTTTTTCTCTTCGTGCTCTTCACCGGCTACGCGCTCTCCGGACCAGTCCGGCGCCTCGTCGTCGGGCGCCCGCTCGCGGTCCCGACCGAGCTGGCCAGCAAGGAATCGCCTTAGGAGGACGTATGGATCGCGTCATCATCTTCGACACGACATTGCGGGACGGCGAGCAGGCGCCCGGCTTTTCCATGAACACGATGGAGAAGCTCGAGATGGCCCGCCAGCTGGCCCGCCTGCAGGTGGACGTCATCGAGGCCGGCTTCCCGATCTCGTCGGACGAGGACTTCGAAGCCACCCGCGAGGTGGCCAAGCAGGTCGGGACGCTGGAGGACGCGCCGTCCATCTGCGGCCTGTCCCGCGTGGGGCTCGGCGATATCGACCGCTGCTGGGAGGCCGTGAAGTACGCCCGGAAGCCGCGCATCCACACGTTCGTCGCGACCTCCGACATCCACCTGAAGTACAAGCTGCGCAAGTCCCGGACCGAGGTGCTCAAGGCGTCGGTCGACGCCGTCCGCCACGCGCGCGGGTACTGCGAGGACGTCGAGTTCTCGCCCGAGGATGCGTCGCGCTCCGACTTCGACTACATGTGCGACGTCCTGTCGGCGGTGATCGACGCCGGCGCGCGGACGATCAATATCCCCGACACCGTCGGCTACGCCATTCCGCGCGAGTGGGGCGAGCGCATCGCCCGCATCCGGGAGAACGTGCAGGGCCTGGACAAGGTCGTCCTCTCGGTCCATTGCCACAACGACCTCGGGCAGGCGGTGGCGAACTCGCTGACCGCGATCATGCAGGGGGCCCGGCAAGTGGAGTGCACGATCAACGGGATCGGCGAGCGGGCGGGCAACGCGTCCCTCGAGGAGATCGTGATGGCGCTCCGGACGCGGCGCGATTACTTCGGGATCGACACGCGTGTCCGGACCGAGGAGATCTTCAAGGCGTCGCGCCTGCTCTCTCACATCACGGGCGTGCACGTGCAGCCGAACAAGGCCATCGTCGGCGAGAACGCGTTCGCCCACGAGGCCGGAATCCATCAGGACGGGGTCCTGAAAGAGAAGCTCACCTACGAGATCATGCGGCCCGAGGACATCGGCCGCGCGTCGAACAAGCTCGTCCTGGGCAAGCACTCCGGGCGCGCCGCCCTCACGGCGCGGCTCAAGGAGCTCGGCTTCGCGCTGGCCGGTCCGGAGCTCGATCGGGCGTTCAAGGCGTTCAAGGATCTCGCTGACCGGAAGAAGGAGGTCTACGACGAGGACCTCATGGCGATCGCGACCGACGAGGTCACCCAGACGGTCGCGCCCCTCTACGAGCTCGACTACCTCCACGTCATCAGCGGCACGGGAGTCGTGCCCTCGGCGACGGTGCGGTTGAAGAAGGAGGGGCAGACGTTCCAGGACTCCGGCGTGGGCGACGGGCCGGTCGACGCGGTCCTGGCGGCGATCGACGCGATCACGGGCCTGAAGGGCCGTCTTCAAGACTACGCCCTGCGCTCGGCGACGTCGGGCAAGGATGCGATCGGCGAGGTCGCGATGAAGATCGACTTCGACGGGACGCTCGTGTCCGGCAAGGGCGCCTCGACGGATGTCATCGAGGCGAGCGCCCGCGCCTATCTCAGCGCTCTCAACCGGGTGGCGCAGGCGTCGGCCCAGCGAATGAAGGAAGTCGGCCCCTAGATGGCGACGTACCGGATCGCTGTCCTGCCCGGGGACGGGATCGGCCAGGAGGTGATCCCCGAGGCCATGCGCGTCCTCGGGGCCATCGCCAAGGGCACAGGCGCCGCGTTCGAGTTCGAGCGTGCGCTGGTCGGTGGCGCGGCGATCGACGCGACGGGTGCTCCGCTGGCCCCGGGAACGCTGGAGCTGTGCCGGGCGTCGCACGCGATCCTCTTCGGGGCAGTCGGCGGCCCCAAGTGGGACGACGTGCCCCACGAGCAGCGGCCCGAGCGGGGACTCCTCGCCCTTCGCAAGGAGCTCGACCTCTACGCCAACCTCCGTCCCGCGAAATGCTTTCCCATGCTCGTGGACGCCTCGCCCCTCAAGCGTGAGGTCGTCGAGGGGACCGACCTGATGGTCATCCGCGAGCTGACCGGAGGGCTCTACTTCGGCGAGCCCCGCGGAGTCGAGCGCTTCGCCGATGGCGGCGCGCGCGCCATCAACACGATGGCGTACACGTCGCGGGAGGTCGAGCGGATCGCCCGCATGGGGTTCGAGGTCGCGCGCAAGCGCCGGCGGCGGCTCACCTCAGTCGACAAGGTGAACGTGCTCGTGGTGTCGCAGCTCTGGCGCGAGGTGGTCACCCGTGTCGGCCGCGAGTACCCGGACGTGACGCTCGAGCACGTGCTGGTCGACAACTGCGCGATGGCCCTGGTGCACCGGCCGACGCAGTTCGACACGATTGTGACCGAGAACACCTTCGGTGATATTTTGTCCGATGAGGCCGCGATCCTTGCCGGCTCCATGGGAATGCTGCCGTCGGCGTCCCTCGGCGGGTCGGTCGGCCTCTACGAGCCGGTGCACGGGACGGCGCCCGACATCGCCGGCAAGGGCATCGCGAATCCGATTGCCGCGATCCTGTCGGCGGCCATGCTCCTGCGGTACTCGCTGAACATGGAAAAGGACGCCGACCGCATCGAGGGCGCGGTGCTCCGGGTGCTCGAGCAAGGCCACCGGACCGCGGACATCGCCGCTCCGGGAGCCCGGGCAACGAGGACGCGGGAGATGGGGGACCTGATCGTGCGCGAAGTGGAGCGGCAATACTGATGGCCTCGGGGCTGTCGATCGCGGTGGTGGGCGCCACGGGCGCCGCGGGGCAGACGACGCTCAAGATTCTCGAGGAGCGGAAGTTCCCGGTGCGCGAGTTGCGGGCGTTCGCCTCCGAGCGCTCGGTGGGCAAGACCGTGACCTTCCGCGGCGAGCCCGTCCCGATCCGGAGAATCGAGCCGGGGGCCTTCAAGGGTGTGGACATCGCGTTCTGCTCGGCGGGTTCCGCCCAGGCGCAGGAGTACGCGCCGGCGATCGTCAAGGCCGGCGCGACCGTCATCGATAAGTCGAACGCCTTCCGGATGGATCCGGAGGTGCCCCTCGTCGTCCCCGAGATCAACGCGCACGCGGCGCGACGTCATCGGGGCATCGTCGCGTGCCCGAACTGCACGACCATCGTGACGGTCATGCCGCTCAAGCCGCTCCACGATGCGGGTCGGCTCACCCGTGTGATCGCGACCAGCTTCCAGGCGGTCTCCGGCGCCGGCGTCAACGGCATCGCCGAGCTCCGGGAGCAGACCCTGGCGTGGGCGCGCGGCGAGACGATCG
>QHSV01000229.1 GCA_003221655.1 Candidatus Rokuibacteriota bacterium | reverse complement strand
AGCGCTCTGGCCGAGTGCCGGCGTGAGATCCGGATACCGATCGTCACCGGCGAGGAGCTCTATACGCGCTTCGAATTCCGTGAGGTCTTCGAGCGCCGCGCCGCCGACATCATCAACCCCGACGTGTGCAACGTGGGAGGCATCGAGGAGCTGCGCGAGATCGCGGCCATGGCCGAGGCCTATCACGTGGTCGTCTCGCCTCACAACTACAACAGCACCACCGTCGGCCTCGCCGCGACGCTGCACGTGTCGGCCGCCATCCCGAACTTCCTGATCACCGAGTACTTCGTGAACTTCGAGCCGCGCGCCGCGGAAGTTGCCGTGAATCCCTTCCGGGTCGAGCGCGGCTACCTGGCGGTGCCCACGGCGCCCGGGCTCGGCGTCGAGCTCCGGGAGGACGTGCTGGCCCGGTACGCCTATCGGGAGTTCCCCTCGCGCACCCTGCCGACGCCTCGGGACGAGGGGCCGTAGCCGGATCGCGCGGTGGCGGGCGCGCTCCCTTCGCACGCGCGGGTCGTGGTGATCGGCGGCGGCATCGCGGGCTGCAGCGTCGCCTACCACCTCACGAAGCTCGGCTGGCGCGACGTACTCCTGCTGGAGCGGCGCGAGCTTTCCTGTGGTACGACCTGGCACGCGGCCGGGCTCGTCGGCCAGCTGCGCGCGACTCACAACCTCACGCGACTCGCGAAGTACGGCGCCGATCTCTACGAGCGGCTCGAGGCAGAGACGGGCCAGGCCACGGGCTTCCGCCGCCCCGGCAGCTTGAGCCTCGCGCGGACACGGGAGCGCATGCACGAGCTGAAGCGCCTCGCGTCCATGGCGCGCTGCTTCGACGTCGCCGTGGAGGTCGTCACGCCCGCGGAGGCGGGCCGCCGCTGGCCGCTCATACGCATCGACGACCTCGTGGGCGCCCTGTGGCTGCCGCGCGACGGGCGCACCAATCCCATCGACACGACGCTCGCCCTGGCCCGGGGCGCGCGGCAGGGTGGGGCGACCATCTTCGAGAACACCGCCGTGAGCGCGATCCGCGTCGAGAACGGGCGCGTCGCGGGCGTGAGGACTTCCGGCGGCGACGTGGCGTGCGAGTTCGTGGTGAACTGCGCCGGGATGTGGGCGCGCGAGATCGGGCGAATGGCCGGCGTCGCGGTGCCGCTCCACGCCTCCGAGCACTTTTACATCGTCACCGAGCCCATGGCCGGGGTGACATCGGACCTGCCGGTGCTGCGCGACACCGACGGCTACATCTACGTGCGCGAAGAAGTCGGCGGTCTGCTCATGGGCGGCTTCGAGCCGGTGGCGAAGCCGTGGGGCATGGAGGGCATCCCCGCCGATTTCGCCTTTTCGCTCCTCCCCGAGGACTGGGAGCACTTTCAGGTCCTCATGGAGCAGGCGGTGCTCCGGATCCCGGCCCTCGAAAGCGCGCCGGTGCGCCGCCACGTCAACGGCCCCGAGAGCTTCACGCCCGACGGGCGCTTTCTCCTGGGCGAAGCGCCGGAGTGTGCCAACTTCTACGTCGCGGCCGGCTTCAACTCCATCGGCATCGCGTCGGGAGCCGGCGCCGGTCGAGCGGTGGCGGAATGGATCGTGGGCGGCGAGCCGCCGATGGATCTCTGGGACGTCGACATCCGCCGCGTGGCGGCCTTCCAGGCGAATCCGCGCTACCTGCGCGACCGCACGGTGGAGATGGTGGGTGCGCTCTACGCCATGCACTGGCCGCACCTCCAGCCGGTGACGGCGCGCGGCGTACGCAAGAGCGCGCTGCACGATCGGCTCGCCGACCGCGGCGCCTGCTTCGGCGTGGTGATGGGCTGGGAGCGCGCCAACTGGTACGCGACGCCCGAAATCGAAGCGGTCTACCGCTACAGCTACGGACGGCAGAACTGGTTCCCGTGCGCGGCGGCGGAGCACCAGGCGGTGCGCGAGGCGGTGGGGCTCTTCGACCAGTCCTCGTTCTGCAAGCTCCGCCTGGAGGGGCCCGACGCCCTCACCGTGCTCCAGCGTCTCTGCGCCAACGAGGTCGACGTGCCGCCCGGTCGCCTCGTCTACACCCAGATGCTCAACTCTCACGGTGGAATCGAGGCGGACCTCACCGTGACGAGGCTTTCCGCCGACGCCTTCCTCGTCGTCGCCGGGGCGGCCGCCGCCACGCACGACACCCACTGGATCCGCCGCCACCTCGGCGACGCCCGGGCCGTGCTCACCGACGTGACGTCGAGCCAGGCCGTCCTCGGCGTGATGGGTCCGCGGTCGCGTACGCTCCTCGCCCGTCTCACCGACGCCGATCTCTCGAACTCAGCCTTCCCGTTCCTCGCGTCGAGAGACATCTGGCTGGCGTCAGCGCCCGTGCGCGCCGCGCGCGTCACCTACGTCGGCGAGCTGGGCTGGGAGTTGTATGTCCCCACGGAGCTGGCGACCGGGGTGTACGACGCCCTCGTGGCGGCGGGCGAGGACCTCGGGCTCCGCCATGCCGGTTACCACGCCATGGACTCGCTACGTATGGAGAAGGGGTATCGCGCCTGGGGTCACGATCTCGGCAGCGAGGACACCCCACTGGAGGCCGGGTTGGGATTCGCGGTGCGCTTCGACAAGCGCGCGCCCTTCACCGGGCGCGATGCGTTGCTGGCGCAGCGTGAGAAGCCGCTCTCCCGGCGGCTCGTGGTGCTCGTCCTCGACGACCGGGAGCCGCTCCTCTATCACGACGAGCCGATCTGGCGCGACGGCACGCTCGTCGGGCGCATCGCGTCCGGCGCGTACGGCCACACGCTGGGCCGCGCCGTCGGGCTCGGCTGGATCGCGTGCGCGGACGGCGCCACCGACGCCTTCGTGACGAGCGGCCGCTGGGAGGTCGAAATCGCCTGCGAGCGGATGCCCGCCCGCGCTCAGCTCGCGCCGCCCTACGATCCGACGTCGCTCCGCGTGCGCGGCTGACCGGCGGTCCGCTCAGCGAGGAACGGCCAGGCGAGCTGGCGCCAGTATCCCTCGGGCACGGGGTGCCCGGCGATCCCGTACGCGTCGGGCCAGCGCCGGGGGGGCAGGTACGCGGTGCCGAAGAGCCGGTCGATCCACGGCAGGTGCACGGCGAAATTCTTGTCGACCGCCTCGGGGTGCGCGGCGTGGTGCCAGTGGTGGAAACGCGGCGTGACCAGCATCCAGTCCAGTGGTCGCACATCGATTCGCACGTTGGCGTGGATGAAGACGGCGAGAAAGGAGACGAAGACCAGATACGCGTAGATGGCCGGCGCGGCGAAGCCCAGGACATAGAGCGGCACGAACGAGAGCCCCCGCGTGACGACGATGTCGATCACGTGTAGGCGCGATCCGGCCAGCCAGTCGAGGCTCTGCGACGAGTGGTGGATGGCGTGGAGGGCCCAGAGCCACGGCACCCGGTGGAATGCACGATGCACCCAGTACTGCGAGAAGTCAGCGACGAGCACGATCTCCGCGAACTGGAGGGGGAGTGGCTGCGCCGCCACCGCATCCTGGAGCCACGGCTGAGTCGCCCACCGGAAGAACAGCGCCGCCGGCAGCATCGTCAGCACGACCGTCACCTGCACCATGAGATGGCTCATGGCGAAGTGCATGAGGTCGGTCGTCCAGCCAGGCCGGAAGATCGGTTGCTCGGGCAGGCGAGGGATGACGCGCTCGACGGGGACGAAGAGCAGCGCCAGAACGAACAGGTTCAGCAGGAACCAGTCCAGTCCCACCGCGGTCGTTCCTCGCACCGGCCCGAGCTCGGCGCTCGAGCCTCCGAGCAGGGTGCCGGCCGTGGCGAGGGCGATGCCGGTGAAGCCGAGGACCTTGCGGCGACGAAGCACGACACTCAGCGCCCCGAGACCGAAGCCGATGACGAGCATCACGTAAATCAGGAAACGGACCAGGTCCATCGGATAGAGCGCACGTGCCGATGGTGTCGTCAGCCAGTCCGGGAAGAGGAGACACAGCACGCCGCCGTACCCCAAGGCACCGCAGGTGACCGCCAAGACGCCGCTGATCCAGCCCGAGCCGAAGCGGTGGCCCGTCCCCCGGCCGAGGCCCGAGGTCATGCGAAGGCGAAGGCGCGGGCGGGGTTCTCGACGAGGAGCCGGGTGAGTCCCGCGGCGTCCACGCCCCTGGCGCGTAGGCGGGGCACCACGTTCACGAGCAGGTGGTGGTAGCCGTAGCCGCCGTACTTCACGAGCGAGGTCTTGTAGGCGATATCGTGCGACATGAGGATCTGGTCGCGGTGGCCGGCGGCGACGAGGGCGAGGACGTGAGCCATCCGCCCGCCGTCGTTGGGCATGTCGAAGCTTGGATTGTACGGATAGAACGAGTTCTCCATCCCGAAGAGGTCGTACTCGAGCCAGATGCCCGTCTGGGCGAGGTCGATCACCGACCGTACGTCGGCGATCGTGCGACAGAGGTGGCACATGATCGTACGGCGGAGATCGCCGCCTTCCTTCCGGACGAACTCCGCCAGCTCCATGGGCATGCCGGGGTGACGTCCGGGGTGGATCATGAGCGGCGCGCCCGTCTCCCGCTGGGCGATGACCGCCGCGCGCAGGACCTTCTTCTCGTTCTCCGTCCAGGGGTAGGTCGTGCCGATCTCGCCGATGAGGCCCGAGCGGATGGAGGTGTCGGCCACGCCCGTGGTGACGTCAGTGATCATCTCGCGCGCCAGCTCGTCGACCGTGCGACGGTCCATGTCGGCGGGGTGAGACGCGGCCACGTAGTAGCCAGCGCCCATGATGACGTTGAGGCCGGTGGCGCGGGCGATGCGGGCGAGCGCCTGTGGATCGCGGCCGAGCGTCTTCGGCGTCGGATCGACGACGGTGCGGCCGCCCGCGTGCTTGAAGAGGAGGATCTCGTCCTGGGCCACCTGTTCGTCGAGGAGCCGCAGGTTGTCGAGGTTGGCGTTGAAGTTCTGGCGGATCCAGCCGAGGTTCGACAAGCTCACCGGCTCCCACGCGCGCCCCTTGTCGCTTGCCGCCGTCGGCTCCGCGAACATCACCTTGAAGTCGATCAGGAGATGCTCGTGCGGCAGCGTGATGCCGACCGCGTCCGGCGCCACGGCGCCGAGCACGGTCTGCGTCTGTCCGGCGAGCGGTCCGGGCATTCCCCTACCGGAACGCTGGCGCGATCTCGGCGCTGAACCGGTCGAGATCTCGACGCAGCTCGTCCAGGGGACGGAACATGCTCGGAACGAAGACCGTGTCCACCCGGGCGGTCCGGAGCTGATCGAGCTGGTCGCGAATCTGATCCTGCGTGCCGGCCAGGCAGGTGTCACGGGCGTCGGCGGCGTGGCGGCCCATGCGCTTGGCGATGGTGTCGGCGAGCCGCTCGATCTCGTCCTTCCTGTCGGTGATGAGCAACGCCATGTTGACCGAGCGCCTGATGGTCTTCGGGTCGCGACCGACTGCGGCGCAGTGCTCGTCGAGGATCTTCCCTTTCCGCGTCGCGACACTCGGGCCGCCCCAGACGTTCCAGTGGTCGGCGTGCTTGGCGACGATACGCAGGGTGACGCGCTCTCCCCCTCCGCCGATCATCAGTTCGGGGTACGGCGTCTGGACGGGCTTGGGATCGAGCGGGGCGTCGGAGAGCTGGTAATAACGCCCTTTGAAAGTGGCGCGGCGTTCGGTCCACAGCGACCGGATCACCTGACAGGCCTCGTCCAGCCGCTCCAGCCGCTCGCGCAGTGTGTAGAAGGGAATTCCGTAAGCCTCGTGCTCGTTCTGCTGCCAGCCCGCGCCGAGCCCGAGGAGGAGGCGGCCGCCGGAGATGATGTCGACCTGCGCGGCCATCTTCGCGACCACCGCCGGATGGCGATACGTGTTCCCCAGCACGATGGTGCCGACGCGGAGGCGTGGCACCAGGGCCGCCAGCCCGGCGAGCGTGCTCCACGATTCGAGCATGGTGCCCTCGCGCTCCTTCGTGTTCGGCATGAAGTGGTCGGTGACGCAGGCGATGTCCCACCTCGTCGCCTCGAGGTGTCGCCAGAGGTCCAGCACGCCCGACCAGGTTTGGCCGCCCATACTCGTGAACAGACCGAAACGCATGTCCTTCTCCTATTCGAGTTGATTCGCTGGGGGACAGCCATACTATCGCAACTAGGCTCGTCTTTCCCTCGGCTTTGGCATATCTTGCCCTCGGAGCCTTCGAGAGAACCGTGACGCGTTTCGGGATCATCCTGCCCTCGGGGGGACGCAGTGGGCCGGCGCTCGAGGCCCAGAGCCTTGCGGACGCCGCGCGACGGATCGAAGCGGCCGGCTTCGAAAGCGTCTGGGCGTTCGATGCCATTGGGCGCGGGTTCCTGCTCGCGGATCCGCTCACCGCTCTTTCCGTCGCAGCCACCGTGACGCGCCACGTCGAGCTCGGAACCGGAGTGCTGCAGGTCCCGTTGCGAAACCCGGTGGAGCTGGCCCAGCGAGTGCTGACCACTCATCTCGTGTCCGGTGGGCGGCTGCGGCTCGGGGTGGGAGCCGGATCGACCGCCGCGGACTTCGAGGCGCTCGGCCTCGATTTCGCCTCGCGCTTCCGTCGGCTCGACGAGTCGCTGTCGATCATGCGGCGGCTCTGGACAGGCGAGCGAGTGGGGCGAGCATCGCTGGAACCGGTCTGGCCCGCGGCCCTGGGCGGCCCACCCGTGCTGATCGGCTCGTGGGCGGGCTCGCGGTGGATCGAGCGGGCGGCCCGCGACTTCGACGGCTGGGTGGGGTCCGGCGCGCGGAGCAGCTGGCGATTGCTACGCGAGGGAATCGCGCGGTTCCGCGACCTGAGCGGTCGGCGCGCCGTCGTCACCAACGTGGTCGCGCATTTGGACGGCAACCCGCGAAGCCCCGACGGTCCCGACGATGGGTGCGACCTCAGATGCTCCCGGGACCAGGCCCGCGAGCGACTGCATCGCCTGCGTGCGCTCGGCTTCGACGACATCGTCCTCGTCACACGGAACCACGATGCGGCGCACCTTCAGGAGCTCCACGAGCTGACCGTGAGCTCCCGGTGACGAGATCACTCCCTCAACCCGCACCCTGACTCGGAGATCACATGGCCATCATCCGCATCCATACCGGTCCCGACGGCAAGTCACACTTCGAGGATGTCGTGCCGCGCTTCGAGCCGCGCGGCGACAAGTCCGAGAGCGCGGAGCTGATTCCGGGAAGCGGCATCGTCATCCGCCGCTTCGACGCGAATCGATCCAACCCCTGGCACCATGCGCCCGGGCGCGCGGCCGTGTTCACGCTCTCCGGCGCGGTGGATATCGAGATCGGTGACGGAACAGTGCGGCGGCTCGGCCCCGGCGATATCTTGATCGCCGAGGATCTGACCGGCCAGGGGCACGTCACGCGCGAGGTCGGGCCCGAGCCGCGCGTCTCGATCTTCGTCCCGCTCCGCTGACACGACGCAACCCGTAAGCCCGCCGGCCCGCCGCCGAGCGCGCTAGATGACGCCTTCGGCGCGCCAGCGAGCGAGATCGTCCTGGGAGTGGCCGAGGAGGCCGACGAAGACTTCTTCGTTGTGCTCGCCGGGTAGGGGAGCCAGCCAGCGGACACGGCCCGGCGTCTCGGAGAGCTTGAGGGGTGTTCCGGTCGTTTTCACGGGTCCGTAGGTGGGATGGTCGAGCTCCACGAACATCTGGCGGGCCCTTACTTGAGGGTCGGCGACCATCTCGGCCACGTTGTTGACCGGCGCCGCTGGGACGCCGGCCGACGCCAACGTGCGGACGACCTCCGCTTTGGGACGCTGACTCGTCCAGTCCTGGATGATGGCGGCGATCTGGTCTCGGCGGTCGCGCCGCGCCGCCGCCGTGGCGAATCCGGGATCGCGCGTGAGGTCGCCGCGGCCGATGATCTCGCAGAACCGGCGCCACACCGCGTCGCTCGCCCCGGCGGCGATCGCCACGTGGCCGTCGCTCGTCGGATAGACGCCCGAGCTCGACCCGCCGAACGAGACGTTGCCGGCACGGGTCAGAACCTCGCCGCCGACGGTGTAGCGCTCACCCAGGTTGTCGAGCGCGACCAGCAGACTGTCGAGCAGGGCCAGGTCGATGCGCTGCCCCTTGCCGGTGCGATGGCGATAGTGCAGGGCGGACACGATGCTGAAGGCGCAAAGCATTCCGGCGTAGTAGTCCGAGATCGACTGGCCCGACCGTGTGGGCGGCTGCTCCGGCGAGCCGGTGATGCTCATGTATCCGCTGATCGCCTGCGCCAAGATGTCGTACCCTCGCTGGGTCGCGTATGGGCCGTGCTGGCCGAACGCCGTGATCGAGGCGTAGATGATATCGGGCTTCACTCGCCTGAGATCCTCGTACGCGAGCCCTAGGCGCTCCATCGTGCCCACGCTGAAGTTCTCCGTCACCACGTCCGCGTGGCGGACCAGCTCCTTGAAGAGCTCGATACCCATCGGCGTCTTGAGCTCGAGGGTGATGCCGAGCTTGTTCCGCTCCCGGTACTGCGCGGCCGGCACCCGCTCCTCGACACCATCGCGCCTGCGCTTTATCCCCAGCGACACGCGCTCTCGCCCGCGTTCCCGCGACTCGACCTTGATCACCCGGGCTCCGAGGTCGGCGAGCAGCATGGTGCAGAACGGCATCGCAATGACCTGACCCAGGTCGAGCACGGTGATGTCGCTCAGGGCGTGATCCATGCCGGGGCCGATAGTGCGCCGGGCCCGCCCGACTGGTCAAGCCGGCATGATGATCTCTTCGGCCCCGGCTGGTGATAGCATTAAGACCTGCACGACGTGTCATTCCTGGGTTCGGGGGAGCCGACATGGACCTGACGCAGAAGCGCTATGCCGACACGGTGGTGCTTTCCCCCGTGGGTCGCATCGACCACTCGACCTCGGAAGGTTTCAAAGCCGCGCTCGAGCCCTACATGGCTCGCTGCGCCGTGGGCCTGGATCGGGTCCTGCTCGATTTCGTCAGGGTCGAGTACATCAGCAGCGTCGGCCTCCGTGTGCTCATGCTGGCCTCCAAGCAGGCCAAGACCCAGGGAGGCTCGCTCGGGGTGGCGGCCCTCCAGCCCGCCGTCAAGGAGATCTTCGACATCAGCCGCTTCACGATGGTCCTTGACGTCTTCCCGTCGGTCCGCGACGGTCTTGCCAGGCTCTCGCCGCCGGCGCTGGCCGCGTTCGATGCCGGCTGACGAGCGCTTGACGGTCAAGTTTTGGGGCACGCGCGGCTCGATCCCGGTGGCCATGAACTCGGCCGAGGTCCGGCGCAAGCTGATCGCGGCCCTACTGCGCGCCTCCGGACGTACGCTAGACACGCCGGAGAAAGCCGAGGTGTTTCTCGAGCGCGAGCTCGACTTCGCGGTCTCCCACACGTTCGGGGGCAACTCCTCCTGTGTCGAGATCGTCACGGGGCGCCGGGACTATGTTCTTTGCGATCTGGGCTCGGGCGCCCGAGTCTTCGGCAACGACGTGCTCGCGACCCGCGGACCCTCCGGGAATACGTTTCACGCCTTCATGTCCCATCCGCACTGGGACCACATCATGGGGTTCCCGTTCTTCATGCCGGCCTACGCGTCTGGCAACCGTATCCGGATCTACGGCTGCCACGCCGATCTGGAAGAGGCTTTCCGGGGTCAGCACGCGGCGCCGTCCTTCCCGGTGGATTTCTCGCGGCTCCCCGCGGCGATCGAGTTCGTGCGACTCGAGCCCGAGCGCGACTATGAGATCGCGGGCCTGCGCGTGCGCCCCAAGCTCCAGCACCACGGCGGCGATTCGTACGGCTATCGATTTCAAGGCAACGACAAGGTCGTCGTCTACTCGACGGACGCGGAGCACAAGCTGGACGACCTTGCGGAGATCCGGTCCTTCGCTGATTTCTTCCGCGATGCCGACCTGGTGATCTTCGACTCCCAGTACTCGCTGGCCGAGACCACGTCGATCAAGGAAGACTGGGGGCACTCGAGCAACGTCGTCGGCCTTGAGCTCTGTCAGATGGCGCGGGCCAAACGCCTGTGCCTGTACCACCACGAGCCCGTCTCCGACGACGAGCGAATCGCCGCGCTCCTCGCCGAGACCCGCCGACTCGAGGAGATCACTCGCGGCGACCGGCGGGTGGAGATCCTGGCGGCCTTCGACGGTATGGAGATCGCTCTCTGAGCCTTCCGTCCTGAGCAGGATGTACTGGTCGGAGCGACTGTGGGTCCGCGTCCTGCGCGGCCGTCGTGGCCAACCCCTCGGCTTGCTGCTGCTCGCGATTGTCCTCGGGGTCGGGCTCGTTCCCGACGTCTTCGGGCTCGGGCTCGTACGGCTGGCGGGCTTCGATGCCTATCAGCGATGGGCGCCCAGGATCCGCCGCTCGGCGCCCGCCATCATCGTGGCGATCGATGAGGAGAGCCTGCGACGCCACGGACAGTGGCCGTGGCCGCGGACCTGGCTTGCCCGGCTCGTTGCGCGCCTTGCCGAGGCACGCCCCGCGGCGATCGGGATCGATCTGGTCATGCCCGAGGCGGATCGGCTCTCACCGGGCCGCCTGCCGGAATTCGTCCCGGGAATGGGCAAGGACCTGGTCCAGCGGCTCTCCAGCCTGCCGAGCAACGACGTGGTCCTGGCCCAGGCGCTCAGCGGACGGCCTGTCGTGCTGGGCGTCGCGGGCCACGAAAGAGACGTGGGCCGTACGGGGCGGGCGCTCCGCCAGGCTCCGTTACGCGCCATCGGCGGAGATCCAGGGCTCTTCGCACTGCACTTCGAAGGGACCCTTCGCTCGGTCGAGGAGATCGACCGCATGGCGAGAGGCCACGGTCTCTTGAACGTGGAACCCGAGCGTGGTGTGGTTCGCCGGATGCCGCTCGTGGCCAGCGCGGCCGGCGCCGTGCTCCCGGCGTTCGGTGTCGAGATGCTCCGCGTGGCCACCGGAGCGTCGGTTCTCATCGTGCGCGTCGGCCCCTCGGGTATCGAGGGCGTGGGGATCAACGATCTCCTCATCCCGACCGAGCCCGATGGAAGCGTGCGCATTCGCTTCGCCCGAACCGATCCATCGCGTTTCGTCTCGGCCGCCGACGTTCTCTCCGGGACGGCCGAGCTCCACCTGTTCGAGCGCAAGCTGGTCCTGATCGGCGTCACCGCCCTCGGCCTGTCGGACTATCAGGCGACTCCCGTGGCCGAGCGGATGTTGGGCGTCGAAATCCACGCCCAGTTGCTCGAAAGCATCTTCGACGGCGATTTGCTGTCCCGGCCCCGCGCCGCCGGGTGGGCGGAAGCCGGTGTGCTGATCGCCGCCGGGCTCTTGCTCGTTCTGGCCGTGCCGCGATTGCCGGCACGGACGTCGGTGGCGCTGTTCGTGCTCGTGATCGGTGCGATGGGGGCCGGGGGCTTCCTGCTCTACCTGCACCGCGGGGTCCTGTTCGACGCCGCGTTGCCCTCGCTCGGGCTCGGCGTGCTCTTCACGTCGGTGCTGGTCGTCACGCTGGCCGAGGCCGAGAGCCAGCGCCGGGCTCTGCGCCGGTCCCTCGAGCAGCAGCGCGAGCAAGCCGCGCGGGTGGCCGGAGAGCTGGAGGCCGCGCGCCGCATCCAGATGAGCAGCCTCCCGCAGCCCGCGACCGCGTTCCCAGGCGACATCCGGCTCGACCTCTATGCGTTCCTCGAGCCTGCGCGCGAAGTGGGCGGCGATCTCTACGACTTCTTCGCGTTGGATCACGAGCGGGTCTTCTTCCTGATCGGAGACGTGTCGGGAAAGGGGTTGCCGGGCAGCCTCTTCATGGCCGTGAGCAAAGCGCTCTACAAGAGCGTGGCGCTGCGTCAAGTCCGTCAGGTCGAGGCGGTGATGCGCGAGGCGAACGCCGAGATCTCCCGCGAGAACACCGGAGGGCTCTTCGTTTCCGTGCTGGCCGGTATTCTCGACACGCGTACCGGCCTGCTCGAGTACTGCAATGCCGGGCACGAACCGCCGTATCTGCTGCCGAGCGGAGCCCGGCCCCTGCTCCGGCTCATGGACGGCGGGGGCCCGCCGCTCTGTGCTGTCGACTGCTTCCCGTACGCCGCCAGCTCGCGACGCCTGGAGCCGGGCGACACGCTTTGCCTCGTCACCGACGGCGTGACCGAAGCGGTGAGCTCCGGCGCCGCGCTCTACGGACGGAACCGCCTCGAAACGCTGCTCACGCGGGTCGGCCGTGCCGCGAGCGCCTCGGAGGTGGGTGACGCCCTCCGTCGCGAGGTCGAGCGGTTTACCGACGGTGTGGAACCCTCCGACGACATGGCCATTCTCGTGGTGCGCTGGAAGGGACCGGCCTCGGCTACCGGACGCTGATCTCCACGCGCCGGTTGCGCGGCTCGGGCACCTGGTCGGCGGTCGAAATCTCGGGCTCGCGCTCTCCGCGACCTGCCACCGACATCCGGACCTTTGGGATCCCGAGCTTCAGGAGCTCCTCGCGCACCCGCTCGGCGCGCTTGCGCGACAGCGCGTCGTTGTACTGCACGGACCCGACGCGATCCGTGTGTCCGATGATGACGATCTCGGGCGCCGGTCGGCGGGCGATCTCGGCGAAGATGTGGGTGACGACCTGCTTGGACTCGAGCGTGAACTCGTCCGTATCGGCGAGAAAATAGAGGTAAAAGGACACCGGCCGCCCCGGCTGTGCCGCGAGCGCCGGACCGAACGCGCGCCGCACCTCCGCTTCCGTGGTCACTCGGCCGTTCACGCTGCCGGTTCTCGGCACGCGCGCTGCGGCGTAGGGCTGATCGAGGATGCGCCGCTCGCCGCCGCTGGTCACGGTCAACGCGCCGGTCTTGCCCTTGCCGGGCAAGAGCACGTAGAGATCGTCCCGCCCGGCACAGCCCGCCAGGACGAGCAGCCCCAGCGGCGCGAGCCTGAGGAGATTTCGCGTGAGAGCGGAGGAGACGTCAGTCTTTCGACGGGCCGGTGCGAACAAGAAATTCGGTCCCGCGCACGCCGAGAATCGCCGCCGGAGTCTTCACCTTCATCGCTTCCTGAGAGTGCTTGGCCAGCTTTCCGGAAACCACCGCGAGCGTGCCCTGCTTCAGCGAGCTCTCGAAGGCTCCCTGATGGGTCGTCGAATCGAAAACGAAGCGGTCGATCGAGAGCACGCTGTCCGGACCGACGGAGAGCAGACTATTGTCGCGGAACGTGATCCCCACCGAGCCGTCCGCGCCCGTGATCACCAGGTCGCCCTGCTGGACGACGCCTCCGACCGGTGCGGGGAGTCGCTGCCCCGAGCGCTCGATCTGGACGATCCCGTTGGACACTTTGATGTGTCCGGCGTCCTCGGCGGCTTCGGCGCTCGCCGCGCCGAACGTCAACACAATGGGCAGAGCCAGAGAAATCAATACGGATCTCATCGTTTCCTCCTCGACATCGCGCGAGCATTAGGTCGTTTCCGGAATGAACGCCGCACGATGCGTATCCTGCATATCGATGTATATATAGTAGCCGAGTCGGGCTCACTTTCATCGGAGATCGGAGGTCGAGCACGAGCGACCGCGTCGATACCGGAAACCACCACAGGGTCTTCCCGGCCCGACGAGACACGCTACCCGCGGTGGCGCAATTCATCGCCGACGTGTGCGCGGACGGCGGCGTGCCTCGCAAGGCCTGTCTCAGGATGACGCTGCTGGTAGAGGAACTTTTTACCAACACCGTGGTCCACGGCCACGGGACCGACACCGAGGCGCCCGTCCATCTCACCTTCGACGTCGGGATCGACTGGATCGCGCTCATTTACGAGGACACCGCACCTCCTCACGACCCGTTTACCAAGGTCCGGGTTCCCGACGACACCGCTGGCGTTGAGGAGCGCCCGGTCGGAGGGCTGGGGGTCTTACTGATCGCCGCGATGGCGGAAAGCGTCCATTACGCGCACGTCGGCGGTCGTAACCGAATCTCGCTCATGATGCCGACCGGGAGGAGCCTTCCATGACCCCGCAGCTCGTGACGTATGCCGTCGACGGCCGCATCGGCATTGTCTCGCTCAACGCGCTCGCCTGGCACGAATCGCTCAGCGACGACGTCGCGCTCGAGATGACGCCCTGGGAGATGAAAAAGCCGGTGATCGCCTCCGTCCAGGGGCACTGCCTCGGCGGCGGCTGTGAGCTGGCGATGATGTGCGACATCACGATCGCCGCCGCCGACGCCCTCTTCGGCGAGCCTGAGATTCGCTTCTCGAACGTCGGGCCCGTGCTCGTCATGCCCTTCGTCATCGGTCTCAAGCGCGCCCGCGAGCTCCTCTACCTCGGCGACCCAATCGACGCGCAGACGGCCCTGCAGTACGGGATGGTGAACCGGGTGGTGCCTCGCGCCGAGCTGCAGGCGGCAACGCTGAAGTTCGCGCGGCGGATGGCGCTCATTGCCCCCGAGGCACTGGCGGGCACCAAGCTCGCCCTCAACCGGGGCGCCGAGGCCGCCGGCTTTCGCAACGCTATCCGGGCCGGACTCGACGTCCTGGCGCCGCTCTACGCGGCCCGGACCGACATCGGGATGAAGTTCGACGAGATCAGGGAGAAAGAGGGCCTCGGGGCCGCTCTGCGCTGGCGGGCGGCGCAGTTCGCGGAGTAGCCGCGCTACCGGCCCTTGAAAAGCGCCTTGCGCTTCTCCACGAATGCGCGGGCCGACTCCTGGAAGTCGTCGCTGAGGTGGAGGGCGAGTCCCTGCGTGTAGTAACGGGACTGACGCTGCATCTCGTTGACGAACCACCGCATGACCCGCACGTTGGCCCGGACGGCGAGTGGCGGGTTCTCGAGAATCTCCGCGGCGAGCGCCTCGGCGGTGGAGATCATCTCCGCCGGCGGGACGACGCGGTTCACCATGCCGTGACGGAGCGCTTCCTCGGCCGTGAACATGCGGCCGGTGAGGGCCACCTCGTTGGCGAACCGGCTGCCCGTCCAGAACCAGGTGGCGACCCAGGGCTGGCCGCTGGCGAGCCCGCGCTGCACCTCGCGGATCTGGAACTTCGTCCCCTCGGCCGCCACGATCAGATCGCACGACTGGGACAGCGAGTAGCCCAGACCGAGGGCGTAGCCGTGCACGGCGGCGATCACCGGTTTCCAGTTGACGGCGTCGGCCAGCCCGTTCTCCCGCGAGCGTCGGCCGGCCGGCCCGCCGAGCCGCTTCAGCTCCTCGCGCGTGCGGAGCTGACGCTGCTGCACGTCAGCCCCCGAGCAGAACGCGCGGCCGGCGCCGCTCAGAATCGCGACCTTGAGCTCGGCGTCGGCATCGAATTCGAAGAGGGCGTCGTTGACGTCTTCCACGAGTTGATCGTTCGCCGCGTTGAGCTTCTCCGGGCGGTTCAGGATGATGTGGCATACCGCCCCCTTGCTCTCGTACCGCACCGTCTCGAATTTCGTCGTGGCGCCATCGCGAGTGGCCATCGATCGCTCCTTCGTTGCCGTGCCGCGGAGCCTATTTGAACGCGGGCATCACCTGATGCGTGAGAATCTGCAAGGTGCGCGTCTCTTGCCCCTTCGGCAAGAGACCACCGGGATTCAGCTCCGCCGCGATCCCGTTGAGGCTGAGCTCTTCGCGGAGCTGTGTGAAACGGTCGACCAGCCCCGGCCCCGTGCCGAACGCGACCTTGGTGCTCAAGATCTCCGGGTACGAGAGGCTCGACAGGGTCTTGGCCTGAGCCTCGCGACGCTCGGCCGGGCCGGTCCCGGGCCGCCCGATCGGCGCTCGGGTCAGGTCGGCCTGGCGGTGGAAGTAGTACGTGATGGTCTCCTCCGGCTCTTCCACGGCGGCCTTCTCCGTGGGCGCGGCGTATACCGGAATCCGGAGGCACACGTCGCCGTCACCGGCGTGCCCCGCCTCTCGCCACGCCTCGCGGTAACGTCGCACGTGTCCCGCCAGCTCGGGGATGTTCATGCCGCGCAGCCCGACGAAAATGGGCAGGCCCATCCGGCCGACGCGCGGAAAGGTGTCCGCGGTCGTCGCGGCCATCCGGACCGGCGGATGCGGGTGCTGATACGGGCGCGGGGTGACCGTGGCGTTGGCGAAGCGATAGAACTTTCCCTCGTAGCTGAACGGCTCGCCCTTCCACGCCGAGAGGATGATCTCCAGCGCTTCGAAGAAGCGTCCCTGGCTCTCTTCGTAGGGGACGCCGAGCGCGTCGTAGGCCCGCGGGCCTCCGCTGCGGCCCACGCCGAAGTCGAACCGTCCGTGGCTCAGATGATCGAGCGTGGCGACCTCGCCGGCGACGCGGAGCGGGTGGTTCAGCGGAAGAAGCTGAACCGCCGTCCCCACGCGCAGGCGCTTGGTCCGCGCGACGATCCAGCTCGC
The DNA here is from genome assembly GCA_003221655.1 of Candidatus Rokuibacteriota bacterium. Classification (GTDB taxonomy): domain Bacteria; phylum Methylomirabilota; class Methylomirabilia; order Rokubacteriales; family CSP1-6; genus AR31. The sequence continues at coordinate 9,087 of QHSV01000229.1, read as the reverse complement.
CACCAGAAGGGGCGCCGACAGCACGGAACGAGTGGGATTGACGAGCATCTCCGCCAGCCACACGACGTCGAGCCCCCACGTTTCCGCCGCGTCGACGAGCTCGAACAGCTCGCCGAACGCCTCACCCTGACTGCTCCCACGTCGTATCTGCTCCGTGAAGATTCCGAAGTCCATGGCGTCCCTCTTCTCCGCTAAAGACACGGCAGTGACGACCCGTCAGATCCCGCGCTCCGCCAGGAACTTGGCGTAGTCGCGTTGCCCTTCCTTCGCCTGCCGGATCTGCTCGGGCGAGTAGAACTTCGCGAGGTCCACGACCTCGACGTTGTAACGGGCCCGCTCGAAGGCGTCCTTGTGAATGAACGGCCGCGTGGCGTCGATGCCCAGCGCGCCCGAGAATCGGATGTTGCTCTGCGTCCACTGGCGGTCGCCGGCCGAGCTGCGCTCCGCCGGCTGAAAGGTCTGCCCGAAGCCGCCCTCGCAGATCGTCAGGATGTCCTCCTTCGGGTTGACCCGCGTCGTGAGCGCCCAGAGGACGTCCTCGATGTTGTAGATGTCCACGTCCTCGTCGACGACGATGCCAAGACGTGCTCCCAGCGAGATCGACAGGGCGGCGGTGAGAATATTCCGATGGAGCCCCTCGTCGCGCGCCCGCCGCTTCTTGACCTGGAAAATCACCCCGCCCCAGTCGGTCATGCCCATCGGAATATTCGTGTCGATGCAAAGACCGGGAACGATGCGGTCCGCGAGCTCCAGAAAACACGCCTCCCGCACGACCCCGTCGATGAAGTGCTCGTCCATGCCGTGCACGATGAGGCCGTAGTAGAGCGGCCGGTCGGCTCGATGGGTGATCGCAGTCGCCTGGAACTTGTAGGTGCGGTACGCCTTGCCCATGTAGCCCGACCACTCCGGATGGAACGGGTGGACACCCTGGGCGTCGTCCTTCTCGGCCAGCGGGCTCTCCCACACCTTCTGGGTGGTGTCGATGTAGCCTTCGATGACGTACTCCGCGCTGGCGATGGACCAGGCGTCCTGGGTCCGCGCCTTGACGAGCTCGACGGGATAGCCCTGAAGAGCGCCAGCGACGCCCAGCTCATCGCAGCCCCGCGGCAAGATCACGTACGTGAAACCCGAGCCCGCCATCATCGTGCAGGCCGGCGGGATCCCGATGTTGATCGTGACCGGAATCGGCCCCTTGCGGTACCAATGCGTGGCCACCTGGTCCATGTGTGAGCCCGGTGAGATCTGGAAGCTCGAGTAGTCGGGCCCACGGAAGTTCATCCGGTTGTAGCCGATGTGCGAGCCGCCCCAGAAATGTTTTCCGCGCACCACGGTGGTACCGGCGCCGAGCGTCCGCCCGGGATCGCTGTCGGAATGGGAGATCATGGGGACGACGTCCCACACGTCGAAGCTCTTCGTCAGCACCACTTCCTGGCAGGGTCCGTCGTGTACCTCCACGGGCGGCAGGGGGTCACGCAGCGCCTCGACGACCTTGTGCTTGAGCTTTCGCGGGTCGTCGACGTCCAGGAGCCGGGCGATGCGCTCGGCGCTCGCGAAGATGTTGTTGCAGACGCGCGCGTTCGGGTAGCCCTTCACCTTGTTGAAGAGCAGGGCGGCGCCGCCATCGAAGCGCTTCTGGATCGCCGCGACCTCGAGGTGCGGGTCGACCTCCACGTCCGTGCTGACCAGCTCGCCGGCGGCCTCGAGGTACTCGAGCGTCGAGCGGAGGCTGGAGATGTCCTTCTTCATCGAGCCCCTCCCCGGAGCGATACTGCTCCGCCGACGCGGGTGCCGTCAAGGTCGCCCCGCCGAGCCGCCTCGTCACCGCGCGGGTGGGCGAGGGGCACTGAGCTCGACGATCTCGGCCCGGAGACCGGCTGGCCCGACGTGAAGCCGGGCCACCGCGACCGGCAGCGTGAAGCGGCGCGGCCCGGCGCTTCCCGGATTGAGCAGCAAGAGGCGCGCGCGGCGCTCAACGCTCGGCCGATGGGAATGGCCGGAGATGACGACATCGACGCCCTCACTCGCCGGATCTCCGCCGAGGCGCTTGATGTCGTGCACGACGCACAGGCGGATCCCGCCGACATCGGCTTTCACGATTTCCGGAAGCGATGCCGCCCAGCTCTCGCGGTCGTTGTTGCCACGCACCGCGATGATCGGGGCGATCTGGCGAAGCGCCTCGAGGACCGCGGCGCTACCGATGTCACCCGCGTGGACGATCACATCCACGCCCGCCAGCGCCGCGACAGCCTCCGGCCGCAGGAGTCCGTGAGTATCGGAGATGACGCCGACGACGGCTCCCGGGGTCGCCGCGCGCGCTCGCCTGCCGACCTGGCGCATGGCTGTCGAGTGTAGTCGCAGCAGTCTCCTCTTGCCCAGGGGCGGCGGCGGGACTAGCATCGGCTCATCTCAACCGGGAGGGTAAAATGCGCTACACGAGGATCTCGGCCGACTGTCACATCGACTTGCCCTGGCTCCCGCCCGATCTCTTCACCGCGAACGCCTCGGCGCTCATGAAGGACCGCATGCCCTACGTCGTGGAAGGGCCCGACGGACTGCAGTGGACTACAAAGAAGGGGGCGCCGTTCGGGCTCGTCGGCGGCATCGGGTCGACGGGCACGAAGTACGTGCCCGGGCAAAACCATCGAGTGGACGTGATGGCGTCGACCGGGCTCTACGACGACGGCAAGAAGGGGATCCGCCGTCCAGGCGATCCGCACCTGCGCGTCAAGGACATGGACCGGGACGGCGTCCAGGCCGAGGTGCTCTTCGGTATCCTCGGGGCCGCGACGCGGCTCGGCGACCACGAGGCAGCGGGCGAGATGTTCCGGATCTACAACGACTGGCTCGTCGAGTTCTGCAAACACTATCCCCAGCGCCACATCGGGCTCGCCTGTTTGCCGTACGGCAACCTCGACGCGGCCGTCAAGGAGGTCTATCGAGTGGCGCGGCTCGGGCTGCGGGGCCTGGAGCTCTCGTGCTCTTGGGACATGGAGCCCATGTGGCATCCGATGTGGGGGCCGCTCTGGCAGGCCGTCAACGATGTGAACCTGCCACTGCACTTCCACACCTTCCCGTCGCTGCCGCCGGGGGTGCGCGAGCGTCAGACCGGGCTGACCCGCCGGGCGGCGTTCTTCACCAGCGTGGCCGGGTTCCAGATGAACCTGGTCAACATCCTCGCCGCGGTGATCGGCGCCGCCGTCCTCGAGCGGTATCCGAACATTCGGATCTCTTTCGGTGAGAGCGGCATCGGCTGGATCCCGTACGCGCTCGACCGCATGGACTTCGAGTGGGAAGATCGCTTCCGCGATCTCGGCCTCACGATGAAGCCGAGCGACTACTGGCGGCGACAGTGCCGGGCGACGTTCCAGTTCGATCAGATCGGCACCAAGCTGATCGACGAGATGGGCGTCGAGACGCTCATGTGGGGGTCGGATTATCCGCACCCCGACGGGGTCTGGCCCCAGTCGTCAAAGTACATCGAGGAGCAGTTCGGTCATCTGCCGCCCCATGTCGTTCATCAGATCACCTGTGAGAACGCCGGGAAGTTCTACGGCCTGATGAGCTGACGGGCGATGGTCACGAACGCCTACCGGGTCCGCGCCGAGCGCGGCGAGGTGCAGATCGGCACGTGGGTGACCATGATCCGCACCCCCGCGGTGCTGACGCTGCTCAAGGCCGCCGGCCTCGACTTCGCACGGATCGACATGGAGCACTCACCATTCTCGATCGAGACCGTGGCCGACATGGCGGCGCTCGCCCGGGCGCTCGACTTCCCGATGGTCGTTCGCCCGCCCGAACACGATGCCGATCGGCGAGCATATGGCGGCCGCGAACGCGCACGTGCACGTGACGATCATGCTCGAGACGAAGCGTGCCTTCACGCGGCTCGACGAGATCGCCGCCGTCCCCGGCATCGACGCCCTGACGATCGGCCCGACCGACCTCGCCCAGGACCTCGGGGTACTCGGCACGCCCGCGCAGCGCCAGGCGCTGGATGATCACCGGCGGCGACTGGTCGACGCCGCGCGCAAGCACGGCAAGGCGGTGGCGATGCTGACGGACACCGTGGAAGGCGTACGCCAGATGATCGGCCTCGGCGCCACCATCATCAACTACTCGTCGGACGCCGCCGTGCTCCGCTCGGGCTATGCCTCGGTGGTCGACGAGATCCGGCGCACGCTGTCCGCGCGCTCCTAGGTCGTGCGATCCGTAGCCTCGTTGGGGCTGGGGCCCCCGCGTGCGAGGCGCGCCTAGGATTGATGGTGCGAGCGCCAGGCTGGCGGTTAGATCGCAGTGAGGCGAGCCGCCGCAGACCGAGTGCGGGAGGTCGCGGATGGGCTCTTCGAGGTTGGTCCGGCCCTGACGTAGGGCGAGAAGCCTTCCGAGAACGCCTATGCTGTAGTGAGCAACGCGGACCGCCTACAATTGTCGCCGTTGCGCACACACTTTGCAGCATTGCGCATAATTTTGCATCTTGAAATCATGTTCGTTCGCCCTCTCGGACTTGAGGAAGACCACCGGGAGACCCGAGAGTCTGGTCCGGCGATGGTCCCGTTTTGCAGGGAGGCATAGGGTCTATTGTTTGTTCATTGACAGGTGCTTGAGACTTTCCGGACGACATCGGCACACACGCCAATCTGGTTCGCCGGCCGCATCGAGACGTTCCGATCTCCGCCTGCGGCAGATCTCGACCCGATTGGCACGCCTTGTGCCTCTGCTGAGCCGTTTGAGTGGAGAAGTGCTGAACGTTTCTGGAAAATTGAACGGCTTCGATCGACCAGAACAGCCCCGGTCGTCCGGGCTCTCGGGCGATGCGGAGCTGCTCGAGGCCATGGTCGAGGGCGCGTCTGAGGGCCTCGTCTTGCTCTCCGCGGGCGGGCTCATACTGCGGGCCAACCACGCCGCCTCGAAGTTCATCGGGCAGGATCGCGATTCGATCATCGGCCGGCCGATCCAGGCGGTGCTCTTCAAGGGTGCCTTCGAGGGGTCGTTCATTGCCGAGGTCGTCGCCAGTCACCTGGCGGTGAGCCGCGCCTACGATCTCGCCGATGGCCGCAGCGTCCTGGTGCAGGGCCGTCCGGTCGTCGCCGGCGCGGCGCGGGTGGTGCTGGTGATTTCCGACGTCACGAGCGTGAAGCAGCTCGTGAACCTCGTGCAGGGCCCGGCGGGCGAGGCGCAGTCCACCTGGGCCGAGATGCGCTGCGCCGAGAGGACGCCGCCCGACGGCGCGCCCGTCGTCGTGAGGAGCGCGGCGATGCAGGCCGTGCGCGACAAGGCGCTACAGTGCGCGACGGTCGACTCGCCCGTGCTGCTGCGAGGCGAGACTGGTACCGGCAAGGGCGTCTTCGCCAAGCTCATCCACGAGGCGTCGGCGCGGCGCTCCGGGCCGTTCTGCGTCGTCAACTGCGGCGCGATCCCCGAGGGGCTGCTGGAGGCCGAGCTGTTCGGGTATGCGCGGGGCGCCTTCACCGGCGCCGACTCGCGCGGCAAGGTGGGTCTCATCGAGCTGGCCCATGCGGGCACGCTCCTGCTCGACGAGATCGGCGACCTGCCGCTCGGCCTGCAGGTGAAGCTCCTGCGCTTCCTGGAGTCGGGCGAAGTGTGGCCGGTCGGCGCGTCCAAGGGCAAGCGCCCGGACGTCCGGATCGTCGCCGCGACCAACCGTGACGTGCGTCAGATGATCGCCGAGGGGAGCTTTCGAAAGGATCTCTACTATCGACTCAACGTCCTGTCCATCCATATCCCGCCGCTGCGTGAGCATCCGGAAGACATTCCGTGGCTCGTCGCCACGATGCTGGAGCAGCTCGAGCGCCGGCTGGGAAGGCGCAAGGGCATCGCGCCGGACGCGCTCGAGGCGATCGGCCGGCTCCCGTTCCCGGGCAACGTGCGCGAGCTCTGGAACGTGGTCGAGAGTCTCGTCGTGACCGTTCCGAGCGAGATCATCGAGGCGACCGATCTCCCCGTTGATATCGCCGACGCGCCGGACGCTTTGCCGGCGGCCACGCGGGAGTATGACGGCGGCGACTTGCGGCAGGCCCTCCGGAAGCTCGAGGCCCAGATCCTGCGCGAGGCGCTCCAGCGCTACGGGACCCAGTCGAAGGCTGCGCGCCACCTGGGCGTGGCGCAGGCCACGATCGCCCGCAAATCGAAGCTCTACGGCCTCGACGCCTGACCCCGGCGTAGGATTCCACACCGGGTTCGAAACAGTTCGTGATGCGCCGCCGGAGACCGGGGTCACTTCTTGGCGCTCACCTTCACGAGCACGATGACCAGCACCAGCGCCACCGTACTCACCGCGATGACCGAGAGCGTCTTCCCGAGAGTTTCTTTCAGGAGGTCGCGCGAGATGACGTCGAGGATCGAGAGGTTAACGACGAGGGTGGCGACGACGATCGAGAGCACGGCCCCCAACACCACAATACGTCTCAGCATGGCGCACCTCGGGCTGCGGCGTGACGCCGGCTGTGCCGCGCCCGCGTCATCGCGCGTGGGTTCTCCATCACTCGGTTCCCCATGACACAGGCGTCGATCTCGACAAGTAGCCGGCGATCCCCTGACTTGTCTCGACCCAGATGAAGTCCCCGACGACGCCCCGCAATGCGAGGACCGTGCCCGTTGCCAGCCGGGCCTGGACTGCCGAGGCCGGGTCCGGCCGCTCGTACAGCACGGCGGACTGCTCGCCGACTCGAATGTACGAGACGACCCCCGCCGAGAAGAGGAGCGGCGTCGCCGGCTCGCTCGGGCTTTGCGGCTCCCCGATCCGCTCGGGCGGCGCAGTGGGCCTCTGGGCGGGCTCAACTGTGAGCGTCCCGACGCCGGCGTCCCGATTTCGGCCGTCCGCATCGGCGACCGGCCGTTGGCCCCGATCTCGCTGGCTCCCCCCAGCGCGGGGCGCCTCCAGGCGGAATGTGACTCCAGCTCTCTGGGCCGCGTGCAGCGCCTCGGGCGAGATGCCGCTGCCCATCCGGGCCAGCACCGCAACACGCTCCTCGAGCGGGGGATGGGACGCCACGCCGCGGTCCCACCAGCCCGTCTCCGGGAGCAGCGGCTCCACGAGGAAGAGGTGCGCGGCCGCTCTCGGCAGGGTCATGGCGGCGCCGCTCGCCGCCCCGACCTTCACGAGGGCGAGCGCGAGCCCTTCCGGGTCCCGAGTCAGCAGGATCGCGTCGGCGTCCGCGAGGAACTCCCGCTGCCGGGACACGGCGCCGCCGACGCGTCTTCCGCAGCGCTGCGCCCCGAAGAGGACGTAGAACGGTGATCCCATGAAGAGCGGCCCGTAGAAGATCATCATCCCGATCAGAACGAACCCCGCCACTTTGCCCCGAGTGGTCTCGGCCAGGAAATCACGGACCTCACTGGAGAACAACCAGAGGGCCAGCGCGATCTCGGCGAGGATGCCCAGCACCGACATGGCGGCGATCACGGCCATGAGCCCGCTCAGAAACAGGCACCCCTTGATGACCAGCGGATTCCGGTTGAGCCGGGTCAGAAGGCCGAGCGGCAGTCGCAGGACGGCCAACACCGCGGCGAGGACGGTATTGAGCCGGGTGTCGTGGTTGCCGATGTGGGACAACTCGTGCGCGATGACGCCGTAGAGCCCGCGGCGGTCGAGGAGCCCGAGGAGCCCTCGCGTGACGACGACGGCCGCGTGCTCGGGATCGAGGCCGACGGCGAAGGCGTTCGGGTCGTGGGACTCGATCACGTAGACCTTCGGTGTCGGCAACCCGGCGGCGAGGCTGAGGTTCTCGACGGCCCGCCAGAGCTCGAGCTCGTCCTCGCGGCTGACCGGCCTGGCCCGCGTGAGCCGGAGGACGAGTCGGGTCGCCTGTCCCATCTCGAGCCACGCCACCGCGATGCCAGCGACGAGGACGACGAGCAGGACCAGCGTCGCAGTCGTGGCGAACATCAGCACGGTCCCTTCCACGGTCCGGACGGCGGCACGTCCTGAGGCCGCGGTCCCGGCGCCTGAGCCGAGGCGAAGCTCACGGTCACTTCGGCCCGCCCCTCGTCTCCGGTCTCGAAGAACTCGGCGGCGGCGAAGCCGAGATTGCTGGCCACGAGGACGCCCGGGAACGTCTCGATCCGCGTGTTGTAGTCGAGCACGGTGCGGTTGTAGAACTGGCGCGCGAAGGCGATCTTCTCCTCAACGTCCGAGAGCTCGCGCTGAAGGGCCGTGAGGTTCTCCGAGGCCCGGAGCGTCGGATAGTTCTCCGCCACCGCGAACAGGTGCCCCAAGGCCTGGCTCAGCGCGTTGTTGGCACTCGCCGCCGCGGTGGCACCGCCTGCCTGTTGCAGAGCGCCGCGAGCCCGCGCAACCTCCTCGAATACGCCCCGCTCGTGGGCCGCGTACCCACGCACGGACTCGACGAGGTTGGGGACGAGACTGGCCCGCCGTCTCAGCTGGACGTCGATTCCCGACCACGCCTCGCGCACACGATTGCGCGAGCGCACGAGACGGTTGTAGGTGGCGACGCCGGCCAGCACGGCGACGACGAGGAGCATCAGGATAAGACCAATGATGAGATCGGCTGCGGTCACTGTCCCTCCCGGTCCGTCGGAGTGGCCGGCCCACGCGACGCGGCTCTGCGGACCGTGGCCGACACTATAGCGCGTCGCCCCCGCGCTGGGAATGGAGAGTAGGCCACGACGAACCCGTGAGGACGCGAACGAGGGGGCATGGAAACTCGCGAGCCGCGCCGGGCTGACGACGGCCGAGAATGCGGGGAACTTCAGCACAGCTTCAGCACGCAGTGGTACACTCCGCGGCGGCGGTGGTCGTGGTCGTCGGTTAGTCTGACATTCCATGCGCCACGGAACCTCGGTGCCCGTACGTTCGACCCGAACTCTCTATCTGGGCATCCTCGCCCTTCTTGCTGCCGCGTTCATGGTCTACCAGATCGCGCTCCTCCGCGAACTGCGGTTCCAGCTCACGACGCTGTTCACGCTCACCCCCTTCCTCTTCAGCACGGTAGTCTTTTGCATCGCCCTGGGGTCCTTGGCCGCATCACGACTTTCCTCTGGGACGCTTGAAACGCTACGCTGGGGCGCGGCCATCCTCCCTTTGGTTCTCATCTTTTCTTTTGCGAT
>QHSV01000228.1 GCA_003221655.1 Candidatus Rokuibacteriota bacterium | reverse complement strand
CTTTGGGTTATGAGCCCAACGAGCTACCGGGCTGCTCCACCCCGCGGTGACCTGCACACCTTACCGGAGCCGCCGGCACCTGTCAACCGTGACCCTCACCCTCACGAACGAGCCGAACCGGCTTGATTCACCCGGCGACGCCGGCGCTCAGCGCCGGCGGGCGACGCGGTCGGTCTTCATCGGCTCGAAGCGGCCCCGGCGGGCGAGCGCCCACAGCACGCGCCAGGCCCCGCGTGTCGCGAGCAGCCAGTAGGTCTGGCACCGGAAGATCCCCCAGAACTTCGCCTTCAGGGTCGTGCGGGCGATGTCCACCCGACGCGGGAAGTGCGGCGTCAGGCTCTCGATCAGGTTCTGCGTCGCGATCCCGCCGACCCACACAGTGAGGGCGAGTGAGATCGTCGGAAAGGTGACGCCGAGCGCGAACCACACGGGGTGACCGGAGAACCGATAGGCGAGGTGCCAGCCGAGGAAGCCGAGCACGGGATAGACGACCGCGGCGATGGGCCACTCGACGACTTTGTTGCCGACGTGCCGGGAGAGCTGCGCGACATTGTACGGGGAGGGACGCGCGCGCCAGGTGTCCCGCAGGAACCGGACGTCGTCGAGCACGCCCTTGTACCAGCGCGCGTTCTGGCGAATCATGCCGGCCGTCGTCTCGGGCATGTCCACCAGCTCGAGCATCGGCATCGCCCCCATGAGGACCCCGCGCGCGCCCAGCGCGTAGCCGAGGGTGGAGTCTTCCGTGGCGCCCGAGGTCGGAAAGCCCCCGAGGCTCTGCAGCGTGTCCAGCCGCGCGAACTGGTTGTGGCCGAGACAGATCTGCGACCGGCGGAAGCAGAGCTCGAAGAGGGGACGGAGCAGACGGCCGACGCGCGGCGCTCGTGCCGCCAGCCGCGCGAACGCGTCGACGCGCCGGCGCTCGTTGATGAGCCGCGCGATCGACACGCGGATGAAGATGGACGACTGCTGGACAGCGCACACCCGGCCCCGCACCTCGAGGCGATCGAAGTTCGCGAGCGAGAGCGTCACGCCCTGGTAGGCGAGGCGCCCGCTGTCGCGCCGGATATCGGCAGCGATCCAGCGATACACGTTCGGGTCGGGGATCGAGTCGGCGTCGCTCAGCCCGATCCAGACGCGGGCGGGATCGACCTGGCCGCCCAGGAGCGGCTGGAGGACCTCGGCCCGGAGGGCCCAGTTGAGCTGGTGCGCCTTCCTCCCCTCGCCCGGCATCGCGACGATCGAGAGCATCTTCTGCTGCCAGGGTGGCAGGCCGTCGCGGAAGCGGCGCACCAGCTCGGCGGTGGGCGCCTCCATCGTCGGATGGGGCGAGTGCTCCTCCACCTCGCGAGTCGCCACGACGACGTGCAGCTTGACGTGCGGATAGCGCGACCCGAGCAGCGCGCGCAGCGTCGTCGCGATCCCGGGCTCCTGCCACGCCGGCACCAGGTGCACGAAGACCGGCGCCGCCGGGTCGTGCTCGAGCGCGGCCTCGTCGGGCAGCGTGTCAAGGGTCGCGTACGCGCGCTCGACGAAGCGGCAGGTGGTGAGCATGCCCTTCCAGTCGAGCAGGAGCTTGAAGGCGGCGCGGCCGTTGACCAGGAGCGCCACCCAGAACATCGCGAACCAGAACCACCCGGTGCCCCAGAACCACGCCCCGATCGCGTCCACGGGCCGCTCAGCGGGGGTTGGGCGGCGAGCTCTGCGACGGGAATTTCAGAACGGTCTCGCCCTCGCGCACCATCCCCATCTCTTCGCGGGCGAGCTTCTCGATGTAGAGAGGGTCGTTGCGCAGACGGTCCACGGTCCGCGCGAGCTGTTCCTGCTGCTCGCGCAGCGTCGTCAGATCGCGCTCGACCGTCTGCATGTCGCGTCGCATGTGCCAGGCGCGGACCGATTCCTTCACGCCGAACACGGCGAGCCCGAGCGCCAGCGCCACCATGGCGACGGTACCCAGCCGCTGCGGGCTCAGCCCTCGATCGGCGGCGCGGCGGGGGCTCACCGCGCGACGCGGGTATAGAGGGAACGCCCCGGCCACGACGCGGCGTGGCCCAGCTCTTCCTCGATGCGCAGGAGCTGATTGTACTTCGCGGTCCGCTCGCCGCGTGCGACCGAGCCGGTCTTGATCTGGCCGGCGTTGACGGCGACGGCGAGGTCGGCGACGAAGGTGTCCTCGGTCTCGCCCGAGCGGTGGGAGATGACCGTGCCGTAGCCCGCGCGCTTGGCCAGCTCGATCGCCTCGAGCGTCTCGGTGAGCGTGCCGACCTGGTTCACCTTGACGAGCACGGCGTTGGCCAGGCGGTTCTTGATCGCCTGCTGGATGATCGCGGGGTTCGTCACGAAGACGTCGTCGCCCACCAGCTGGACCCGGCCGCCGAGCTTGCGCGTCATCGCGCCCCACCCCGCGACGTCGTCCTCGCCCAGGCCGTCCTCGATCGAGACGATCGGATAGCGGTCGAGGAGCTGCTCGTACCGGTGGATCATCTCCTCGCTCGAGAGGACGAGGTTCTCGCGCCGCAGCCGGTACCGGCCGCCGGACTCGGCGAACTCGCTCGCCGCCACGTCGAGCGCCATGAGCATGTCCTCGGCGGGCCGGTAGCCGGTCTTCTCGATCGCCTGCAGGAAAAGATCGAGCGCGGCCGTGTTGCTGGCGAGGTTCGGCGCGAAGCCGCCCTCGTCCCCCACGCCCGTCGAGAGGCCCTTCTCGTGCAACAACTCCTTCAGCGTGTGGAAGACCTCGGCGCCCATGCGGAGCGCGCCCGAGAAGTTCTCGGCGCCCGCCGGCACCAGCATGAACTCCTGGAAGTCGATCCCGTTGTCGGCGTGCGCGCCGCCGTTGAGCACGTTCAGCATGGGCACCGGCATGAGCCGCGCGCCGACGCCGCCGAGGTAGGCGTAGAGCGGGAGCCCGGCGTCGTCGGCCGCGGCGCGGGCGACGGCGAGGGACACGGCGAGGATGGCGTTGGCCCCGAGGGCCGACTTGTTCGGGGTGCCGTCCAGCTCGAGCAGGGCCTGATCGAGGGCCGCCTGCTCGGAGGCGTCCATCCCCTCGATCTCGGGCGCGATCGTCTCTTCGACGTTGCGCACCGCCTGGCGCACGCCCTTGCCGCGGTAGCGCTGGCTGTCGCCGTCGCGCAGCTCGATGGCCTCGCGCTTGCCGGTCGAGGCGCCCGAGGGCACCGCCGCACGGCCCCAGGCCCCGGACTCGAGCTGCACTTCGGCTTCGATGGTCGGATTGCCGCGCGAATCCAGGATCTCGCGGGCGTAGAGGCCGGTAATCGACGACACGGCTAGCTCTTCCTTTCGACGACAAAGTCGGCGAGGGCGCAGATCGGCGCCGAGCGGGCGCCGAACAGCGCGAGCCGGCTCTTCGCCCGCTCGATCAATCGGCGCGCCTCGCGACGTGAAGCGTCGACGCCGTGGAGCGCCGGATAGGTCGCCTTCTGCTTGCGCGCGTCACTGCCGGCGGTCTTGCCCAGCGCCTCCAGGCTGCCTTCGACATCGAGGATGTCGTCGACGATCTGGAACGCCAGACCCAGGCTCTGCCCCGCGTCGCCGATGGCCGCGAGCGCGGCGGCGTCACCGCCGCCCAGGCGCACGCCCACCGAGAGCGACGCGCGGAGGAGCGCAGCCGTCTTGTGGGTGTGAATGTACTCGAGCGTCTCGGGCGTGATCGCCTTGCCCTCCGACGTAGTCGTCGTCGTCCATCGCGGGCAGATCGTCGTGGATCAGCGAGTAGGTGTGAATCAGCTCGAGCGCGCATGCCGTGGGCATGACCACGGCCGGCGCGGCGACGACCGCCTCGGCCCCCGCGATCACGAGGATCGGTCGCAGCCGCTTGCCGCCGGCCATCACGCTGTAGCGCATCGCGCGGTGCACCGTCGGCGGTGGCGTGTCCTCGCTCGGCAGGAGCCGCGCGAGCGCCGCATCGACCAGCGCGCGCCGCTCCGTCAGGTAGGCCTCGAGGTCGAATGCGCTCACGCGTCCCGCTCGGGCTCCCAGGTGAAGGGCCGGGCGCTGAGCGCGCCGGCGTCGTCCTTGGCGAGCACCTCGATGCGCTTCTCGGCGTCCTCGAGGTACCGGGCACAGCTCCGGGCCAGCCCGATCCCCTCCTCGAAGATCGTGAGCGACTCCTCGAGCGGGAGACTACCCGCCTCCAGCCGGCTCACGATCTGCTCGAGCCGCGCCAGACAGTCCTCAAACTTGAGGTCGGTCATCCTGCTCCCTGGTCTCGGTCACGCGCGCGTCGAGACTCCCCTGGTGCAGCAGCACCCGAACATCATCGCCGGCCTTCACCTGGCGCGCGCTCCTCACGACCTCGCCCGTCGGCCGGCGCGTCAGGCTGTAACCGCGCCCGAGCACCGCCAGCGGCGAGAGCGAATCGAGGCGTCCGACCGCCGCCCGCAGGCTGTAGCGCGCGCGATCACAGCGACGGGTGAACGAGCTGACCAGTCGTGCCTCGAGGCCATCCAGGCGATGACGGTCGTTGATCACCCGGGCCACGGGATCCGACGCGCGAAGCGCCCTGGTCGCCAGCGCGAGCCGATGGGTGGCGTGGCTCAATTCACCGCGCATCCCGCGGCGGAGCCGGACCGTCAGCTCGTCGACGCGGCGCTCGAGGTCGCGAAGCGGCCGGGCCGCCACCCGCGCGAGCCGCGCCCGCAGCTGCGCGAGGGTGTCCACCACCGCCTGCTTCTCGCGAACGACGAGCTCCGCGGCGACCGAGGGCGTGGGCGCGCGCAGGTCGGCGACGAAGTCGGCGATCGTGAAATCTGCTTCGTGGCCGACGGCCGACACGACGGGGGCCTTCGAGGCGGCGATGGCCCGGGCGACGACCTCTTCGTTGAAGGCCCAGAGGTCCTCGAGCGAGCCGCCGCCGCGGCCGACGATGATGACGTCGACGTCGCCCAGCCCGTTGAGGTCGCGCAGCCCCTGGGCGATCTCCTGGGCCGCGCCCTCCCCCTGGACCCGACAGGGCGCGATCACGATGTGAAGCTCGCCGAAGCGGCGGCCGATTACGCGGAGCATGTCCCGGATCGCGGCGCCGCTGGTCGACGTCACGATGCCGATCTTCCGCGGAAAGCGTGGAAGCTCTCGCTTCCGCGCGGGATCGAACAAGCCCTCGGCTTGAAGTCGGGCTTTCAGCTGCTCGAACGCGAGCTGCAGGGCGCCGAGCCCCTTCGGCTCGAGCAGCTCCACGACCAGCTGGTATTCCCCTCGCTGCGGGTAGACCTCGACGCTGCCGAAGGCCATGACGTGCAGGCCGTCGGCCGGCTCGAACCTGATCCGCCGCATGCGATTTCTGAAGAGGACGGCGCGGAGCTGGGCGTCGGCGTCCTTGAGCGTGAAATACGCGTGGCCCGAGCCGTAAAGGCGATAGTTCGAGATCTCGCCCTCGACCCACACCGCCGGGAAGCGCTCTTCCAGGACCTCGCGCAGGCGCGTGGTCAGCTCGGAGACGGTCAGCACGGCGCGCCCAGTGCTCATGCCATGCCCAGCTGGCGCTCGGCCGCGCGCAGCGTGTTGCGCAGCAGCATCGCGATGGTCATCGGGCCAACCCCGCCGGGGACCGGCGTGATCGCGCGGGCCCGCGCCGCCACGCTCGCGAACTCGACGTCGCCGACGAGCTTGCCGGTCTCCAGGCGGTTGATCCCGACGTCGATCACCCACGCGCCCTCCTTCACCATGTCGCCGGTCACGGTGCGGGGGCGCCCGGCCGCAACGCAGAGAACATCGGCGCGCCGCGTGTGTGCGGCGAGATCGCGGGTCCGGGTGTGGCACATCGTGACGGTGGCGTGCCGGGCGAGGAGGAGCTGCGCGAGGGGCTTGCCGACGAGGCGCGAGCGGCCGATCACGACCGCTTCGGCCCCCTTGAGATCGCACCCGTAGTGGTCGAGGAGCTCCAGGCAGCCGGCCGGCGTGCACGGCACGACGGTCGGCGCGCCGGCGAGCAGCCGCCCCAGGTTGACCGGGTGCAGGCCGTCGGCATCCTTCTCGGCGGCGATCGCGGCGATCGCCTCGTCCTCGTCGAGCCCCGCCGGCAGCGGCAGCTGAAGCAGGATGCCGTGAACGCGGGGGTCGGCGTTGAGCCGTCGCAGCAACGCGAGCAGCGCCTCGCGGTCGAGTCCCTCGGGATGGAGGTGGTCTTGGGACGCGATCCCGACGGTGTCCGCCGCCCGCTTCTTGTTCGCGACGTAGACCCTGGACGGGGCGAAATCGCCCACGAGGACGACGGCGAGCGTCGGGACGACGCCGGACCGGTCCTTCACGCGCGCGACGCCCGCGCGGACCTCCTCCAGCACCTTCTGGGCGACGAGCTTGCCGTCGAGGATCAAGCCGGGACGCGGAGTCGGCGGATTGACGTCGCGCGGCCGGTTTCGGGCTCGACCACGATCACCACGCCCTGGAGGGCCGCGGGGCCCCGGGCGGTTTCGAAGCGGACCGGCATCTGGTTGAGGAAGCGCTGGATGATCTGGTCACGATCGACCCCGATGACCCCGTCGGTCGGCCCGGTGAGGCCGAGGTCCGTGATGTAGGCGGTGCCGCCCGGGAGCACGCGCTCGTCCGCCGTCTGGACGTGGCGGTGCGTCCCGACGACCGCGCTCGCCCGCCCGTCGAGGTACCAGCCCATCGCGAGCGACTCGGACGTCGCCTCGCAGTGCATGTCCACGAGAACGATCGACGTCTCCTTCCGCAGCTCCGGAACAATCTCGTCGGCCTTCCGGAACGGACAGTCGATCGGCAACATGAAGACGCGCCCCATCAGGTTCAGCACGGCGACCTTGTGGGGACCGGTCTTCACCGTGACGTAGCCGACGCCGGGCGTCCCGGCCGGGAAATTGGCCGGACGCAACAATAGATTTTCCTTGGTGATGTACTCGATGATCTCGCGCTTGTCCCAGATGTGGTTGCCCGAGGTCATGACGTCGGCGCCGGCCTCGAGGATCTGCCGCGCGATCGGCGCGGTCACGCCGAAGCCGCCCGCCGCGTTCTCGACGTTGACGACGCAGAAGTCGATCGCGTGCTCCTGGCGCAGGCGCGGCACGAGCTTGGCGACCGCCTGCCGGCCGGGCTCGCCGTAGACGTCGCCGACCATCAGGATGTTCATGGTGGTCTACTTCGCCACTTCGACGGCGCGCGTCTCTCGGATGACGACCACTTTGATGTGGCCGGGATACTGCATCTCGGCTTCGATGCGCTTGCTGATGTCCTTGGCGAGCTGGTGCGCGTCGAGGTCGGAGACGATGTCGGCCTTCGTCATGATGCGCAGCTCCCGGCCCGCCTGGATCGCGTAGCACATCTCGACACCCTTGTAGGAGAGCGCGATCTCCTCGAGCTTCGCGAGCCGCTTGATGTACGACTCGAGCACGTCGCGCCGGGCGCCGGGACGCGCCGCCGAGATGCCGTCGGCGGCCTCGACCAGCACGGCTTCGATCGTCTCGGGCTCGACGTTCTCGTGACCGCAGAGCGCCGCGTTGATGACTTTGGCCGACTCGTTGTATTTCGTCAGCACCTGCAGCGAGAGCTCGGGGTGGCTGCCCTCCTGCTCGTGCGTGAGCGCCTTGCCGATGTCGTGGAGCAGCCCCATGCGCTTGGCGAGCTTGGTGTCGGCCTTGACCTCGGCCGCCATCATGCCCGCCAGCCAGGCGACTTCCTTGGAGTGCTGCAGACAGTTCTGGCCGTACGACGTCCGGAACTTCATCCGGCCCACGAGCTTCACGAGCTCCGGATGGAGGCCGAGGACACCGAGCTCGAAGCACGCCTTCTCGCCCTCCTCGCGGAGGTGCTGATCCATCTCCTTCTTGACTTTCTCGACGACCTCTTCGATGCGGGCCGGGTGGATCCGGCCGTCGGCGATCAACACTTGCAGGGCGCGCCGCGCGACCTCGCGGCGATAGGGATCATAGGCGGAGATCAGGACGGCTTCGGGCGTGTCGTCCACGATGAGGTCGACCCCGGTGTGCTGCTCGAGCGCCCGGATGTTGCGCCCCTCGCGGCCGATGATGCGCCCCTTCATGTCGTCGGAGGGAAGGTCCACCACCGAGACGGCAGTCTCCACGGTGTAGTCCGGGGCGAGGCGCTGGATCGTCGTCGCGAGGACTTCTTTCGCCTTCATCTGCGCGGTCTCGCGCGCCTCCTCCTCGAGACGCATCCCGATCAGCTGTGCCTCGCGCCGCGACTCGACTTCCATCTGTGCGAGGAGCTGGCGCTTGGCCTCTTCCGCCGTGAGGCTGGCGATCGCTTCGAGCTTGCGCCGCTGCTCGTCCAGCGCGACCGCGAGCCGGCTCTCCTTCTCGCCGACCGCCTTCTCGCGGCCGATGAGCTCTCGGTCCTTCGTGCCGGACTCGGTGAGTCGCCGCTCGAGCTGGTCGAGCTTGCGCGCGAGCTCCTCCTCCTTCGAGAGGACACGCTGCTCGATCTGCTGGATCTTGCTCTCGCGCTGGCGCGTCTCCGCTTCGACGGCCATGCGCACCTTCAGCCCGGCTTCCTTGGTCTCGAGGTCGGCGCTCTTCAGGCGGTTCGCCGCGTCGCGCTCGGCGTCCTGAACGATACGCTCCGCGCGACTCGACGCTTCCCCGATCTTCCGATCGCTGATCCACTTGTGCAGGATGAATCCGAGCACGAGGGCGAGCACCGCGATGAGTGAGTCGAGAATGAGCCAAATGCCTTGCATTGCCGCAGTATAGGGGGCACCGAGCGGAGGAGTCAAATCCCCACCTCTGCCGTGTGCCGACGGTGTTTCGAACCTGGTATCACCAGGTGGGCGCCGTTAATTGGAGGGCTTTAGGCTTCCCCTTCTGGAGGGGCTTGCGCACAACCCTCGGCCACAGCTCCCAATTTGTTTACGAGGTTGAAACTTCCCCCCGGCATCACAAACAGCGTAGGGACAAACCTTCGTATCCCACCGCGCGACCTCGCGTCAAGAGGATTGTTGCTCGGGCGGCGCGACCTTCTCGAGGAGCGTCACCAGGGCCCCAAGGCGAGCGCCCACGTCACCTTCATCGCGCGTCTTGTCGTCGCGGGCGCGGAACAACTCGTCGGTGATGTCGAGCGCCGCCAGGGCCAGCGCTGTCATCGGGTCCTTGACGCCCGACCGCTTGAGCGCCGTCACGCGCTCCTCGAGATATTTCGCGAGCGTGCGCAGGTACTCGGGCGACGCCTCGGACCGGATCGTGAGCGTCTGCCCGAGCAGGTTCAGCTCGATCCGCCGGGGCTCAGTCATTCGGATTCTCCGTCGGGGCGCCTTCGCCGGGCCTCCGGCGCCCGACGTTCGGGCCAACGTCCCGGGGCGTTCATTCCTGGGGCCTGTCGAGATCGAGCTTGCCGATGTCCTTCAGGATCATGTCCACCTGGGAGAGAACCTGGCGCCGCTCCTCGCCGAGGCGCCTGACCTCGCGCTTGAGCTGCGCATTCTCTTCGCGCAGCCGGCCGATCGCGGCGGCGGCGCGCTTCACTGCCTCTTCGAGTTCGGTCAATCGCTCGACGACGCCGTCGCCCATCATCCGCTCCGCAGGGTAATGTGGAAGGTCTCGGTGATCCGCCGGACGACACGCTCCTGGATCGCGTTCACTTCGTTGTCGGTCAGCGTCCGGTCCTCGGCCTGAAAGAGGAGTCGCCACGCGAGGCTCGACCGGCCGTCGGGGAAGGGGAAGACGTCGAAGAGCACGAGCCGGCGGAGAAGAGGTCCGGCCTCCTCCCGAAGCGCCGACTCGATCTGGGCGGCGGTCGGCGCTTGGCCGCCGCCGACGACGAAGGCAAGGTCGCGCTCCACCGCGGGGAATCGTGGGAGCGCCTGGTAGCGGGTCGGCGCTGGCGCCACCGCCCCCACGGCGTCGAGCGCAAGGACCGCGGCGAAGACGGGCGCCGGGATGCCCAGGTTCTCGCGCAGCGCCGCGGCAACCTCGCCGAACTCGCCGAGGACCGCACCGCCGTCGGCCACGAGCGTGCCGTGGCAGTCGGGCTCGAATCC
>QHSV01000227.1 GCA_003221655.1 Candidatus Rokuibacteriota bacterium | reverse complement strand
CCGGCGCCGCATCGACTACACCGAGATGGGCGGCGCGCCGCTGCTCGGCATTGACGGCGCCGCCATCATCTGTCACGGTGCTTCACCGGTGAAGGCCATCAAGAACGCGGTGCGGGTGGCGCAGGAGTGGGCGAGCGCCGGGCTGAACGAGCACATCAAGGCTGCGCTGGGCGCCGAAGAGGCGCGCGGCGCCCGCGAAGGGGGGCGCGAATGACGCGAGCGAGAATCACGGGAGTCGGCGCCTACGTGCCCAAGCGGATCCTGACGAACGCCGATCTGGAGAAGATGATCGACACGAACGACGAGTGGATCGTGCAGCGGAGCGGCATCCGCGAGCGCCGCATCGCGGACGAGAACGAAGCGACGTCCGACCTCGCGGTGAAGGCGGCGCAGCAGGCGCTCGAGCGCGCCAACCTCGTGCCGGAGGACATCGAATTCATCGCGGTCGGCACGACCACGCCGGACATGTTCTTCCCCAGCGTCGGGAACATCGTCCAGCACCGGCTCGGCTGCCGGCGCGCGGGCTCCATCGACATGCTGGCCGCCTGCGCGGGCTCGATCTACAGCCTGTCGGTCGGCTCCCAGTTCATCCAGACCGGCAAGTACCGGCGCGTCCTGTGCATCGGCGCCGAGACGCTCTCGCGGATCACGGACTTCACCGACCGGGGAACGTGCGTGCTCCTCGCCGACGCGGCGGGGGCGGCGGTGCTCGAGCCTTCCGACGACGAGCGCGGGATCATCGACTTCGACCTTTACTCGGACGGCCAGTACTGGGACCTGCTCTACATGCCGGGCGGCGGATCGCGGCATCCCACCACGAAGGAAACGGTCGAGGCGCGGATGCACTACGCGAAGATGAAGGGCAATGAGGTCTTCAAGGTCGCCGTCCGCCTGTTCGTGGATTGCGCCGAGCGGATTCTCGCGCGCAACGGATTCACCGCCGCCGACGTGAGCCTGTTCATCCCGCACCAGGCGAACCTCCGCATCATCGAGGCCGCGGCCAAGCGCGTGAACCTGCCCATGGAGCGAGTCTTCGTCAACGTCGACCGTTACGGTAATACCGGCGCCGCGTCGGTATACGTCGCGCTCGAGGAAGCCATCGCCGCCGGCCGCTTGAAGCGCGGAGACCTCGTGCTGCTCGTCGCGTTCGGTGGAGGCTTCGCGTGGGGCGCCGCCCTCATGCGGTGGTGACCACGCCGGAGAGGCGGATCCACCCGCTACCATGACCATCGCGTTCCTGTTCCCCGGCCAGGGCTCCCAGGCGGTCGGGATGGGCAAAGGGTTTTGCGAGACGTCGGCCGGCGCCAAGGCGGTCTTCGAGGAAGCGAACGCGGCGCTCGGCTTCGACCTCGCCCGACTCGTGTTCGACGGTCCCGAGGCCGAGCTGGCGCTGACCGCGAACACCCAGCCCGCGGTGCTGACCGCGTGCGTGGCCGCGGCGACCGTGTGCGCCGAGCGCGGCCTTCGACCTGCCCTCACCGCGGGCCACAGCTTGGGCGAATATGCGGCGCTGGTCGTCGCCGGCGCGCTCCGCTTCTCCGATGCGGTCCGGCTCGTGCGCAAGCGGGGCGAGTTCATGCAGGACGCGGTGCCCGTCGGGGCCGGCGCGATGGCGGCGGTCATGGGTCTCGAGCTCGGCGTCGTCGAGCAGGTGTGCGCCGAGGCCGCCCGGGGCGACGTCGTCGAGATCGCGAACGTGAACTCCGCCCTGCAAATCGTGATCGCCGGTCATCGCGCGGCCGTCGAGCGCGCCCTCGCGCTGGCCACCGGGCGGGGCGGGAAGATGAGCGTGATGTTGCCCGTGAGCGCGCCCTTCCATTGCTCGCTCATGGCGCCGGCGGGCGCCAGGCTCGCCCCCGAGCTCGACGCAGCCGTGGTCGTCGACCCCGCGGTGCCCGTCGTCAGGAACGTTGACGCCGGGGTGACCCGTACGGCGGGCGAGATACGACCCTTCCTGCTGCGCCAGGTCGCCAGCCGCGTGCGGTGGACCGACTGCGTGTGCCGGCTCGCCGCGGAGGGCGCGACCGCCTTCGTCGAAGTGGGGCCTGGGCGTGTGCTGACGGCTCTGCTGAGGCGCATCATCGCCGGCGCTCGCGGCCTGTCGATCGAGGATCCGGAAGGTCTCGAGCGGGCGCTCGCGGCCGTCGGCGTTGCCGGGGCTTCGCCGTCCGAGGCGAGCCTATGAAAGGCGCGCTCGACGGCAAGGTCGCGATCGTCACCGGTGGCAGCCGGGGGATCGGCGCGGAGATCGGGGCGCGGCTGGCCGAGGACGGCGCGGCCGTGGTAGTCTCGGGGCGCGACGCCGACCGTCTGCAGCGCGCGGTGCGAGACCTGGAAGCGCGGGGCGGCGCGGCGCTCGGGATCGCCGCCGATGCCGCGAACCGCGAGGATTGCGAGCGGCTCGTGAGCGCGGCCCGACAGCACTTTGGGCGCATCGATATCCTGGTCAACAATGCCGGTGTCACGCACGACGAGCTGCTCATCCGCATGAAGGACGAAGATTGGGATCGGGTGATCGAGGTGAACCTCCGCGGCGCGTTCATGATGACGCGCGCGGTCAGCAAGGCACTCGTCAGGCAGAAGCACGGCGGGCGCATCATCAACATCACGTCGACCGCCGGCGCCATGGGCAACGCCGGCCAGACGAACTACTCGGCGGCGAAGGCCGGGCTTATCGGGTTCACGAAAGCGTCGGCCCGGGAGTTGGCCCACTGGTCGATCCTCGTGAACGCGGTCGCGCCGGGGCTGATCGAGACGGACATGACCGCGACACTTCCCGCGGCGGCGCGCGAGGCCCTGCTCGCCCAGATCGCGCTCAAGCGCAGCGGGACCGCCCGCGAGGTGGCCGAGATGGTACGATTCCTCGCCGGAGACGGGGCGACGTATATCACGGGCCAGGTCTTCCACGTCAACGGCGGACTTTACATGTAACTCATCCTATCCGTGGAGGTGACGGGTTCATGGCGAAGTCAGTGGATGAGAAGGTGAAGGAGATCATCGTGGAGCAGCTCGGGGTGGAGGAGGACGACGTCACCCCCACGGCGAAGTTCATCGAAGACCTGGGAGCCGACTCGCTCGACACGGTGGAGCTCGTCATGGCCCTCGAGGAACACTTCGACCTCCAGATCCCCGACGAGGACGCCGAGAAAATCGTGACGGTGGGCGACGCGATCCAGTACATCAAGGACAACTCGTAGACGGTGAGCATGCAACGGGTCGTGGTGACCGGGCTCGGCGCCGTCACGCCGGTGGGCAATACGGCGGACGAGTTCTGGTCCGCGCTGCTGCAGGGGCGCTCGGGCGTGGGGCCGATCACGAAGTTCGACGCCACCGACTACCCGACCCGCATCGCCGGCGAGGTGAAGAACTTCGACCCGCTGGACTTCGTCGACAAGAAGGAAGCGCGCCGGCTCGATCCCTTCCTCCAGTACGCCATGGCGTGCGCGGCCATGGCCGTCCAGGACGCCGCGCTTGACACGGACAAAGTCGACGGCGCCCGGTTCGGGGTCCTCATCGGCTCGGGGATCGGCGGAATCACGACGCTCCTCGAGACGCACCGGGTTCTTCTCGAGAAGGGGCCCGACCGTGTGTCACCCTTCTTCATTCCGATGATGATCGTCAACATGGCGTCCGGACTCGTGTCGATGCGCTTCGGCGCCAAGGGCCCGAATTCCTCGGTGGTGACGGCCTGCGCCACCGGGAACCACGCCATCGGCGATTCCTTCAAGATCATCCAGCGCGGCGAGGCGGACGTGATGATCGCCGGGGGCTCGGAGGCCATCGTCGTCCCGCTGACGATCGCCGGCTTCTGCTCGATGAAGGCCATGTCCACTCGCAACGACGAGCCGGCGAAGGCCATGCGCCCCTTCGACGCAGACCGTGACGGGTTCGTGTGCGGCGAGGGCGCCGGCCTCGTCGTCCTGGAGTCGCTCGACCACGCGTTGCGACGCGACGGCCGTATCTATGCCGAGATCGTCGGCTACGGGATGACCGGCGACGCCCACCACATGACGGCGCCCGACCCCGAGGGCGACGGGGCGGCCCGGGCGATGACGGCGGCGCTGCGGGACGGCGGGTTGGACGTCTCCGCGGTCGGGTACATCAACGCGCACGGCACCTCGACTCCGTACAACGACAGGTTCGAGACGCTCGCGATCAAGCGGGTCTTCGGCGACCACGCGCGGCGCCTGGCCATCTCGTCGACCAAGTCGATGACGGGTCACATGCTGGGCGCCGCCGGCGGCGTCGAGGCGATCGCGACGGCGCTGGCGCTCCACCACGGCGTCCTGCCGCCGACCATCAACTACGAGACGCCCGACCCCGACTGCGACCTCGACTACGTTCCGAACCAGGCGCGCAAGCACGACGTCGAGGTGGCCCTGTCGAACGCATTCGGCTTCGGCGGCACGAACGCCACGCTGGCGTTTCGGACGTTCCTCAGATAGGTGGATCCGCTCCGTGTCGCCGAGCTCGAGCGGCGGCTCGGTTACCGGTTCCGCGATCCGAGGCTCCTCGAGTGCGCGCTCACTCACGCGTCGTATGCCCATGAGCACCCGTCGGTGACCGATCACGAGCGCCTGGCGTTCCTCGGTGACGCGGCGCTCGCGCTCGTCGTCGCCGAGCACGTCACGACCGCCGACCCGGAGGCCGCGGTCGGCGTCCTCACGTCGCGGCGCGCCGAGCTGGTTGCCGGCGCTCGGCTCGCGCGCTGGGCGATCGAGCTCGAGCTGCCAGCGCTCCTGCGCCTGGGCCGCGGCGAGGATCAGTCGGGAGGCCGCACGCGCGAGTCGATCCTGGCCACCGCGCTCGAAGCCGTGCTGGGGGCGATCTATCGCGAGGGCGGGCTCGACGCGGCGCGAGCCGTGATCGGCCGTTTGGCGGCGTGGTAGCCTGACACCATGCGCTGGTGGCCCATTCGCGCACGCCGTCTGCCGCCGCCGCCGCCGTCGGAGGACCTGCTCGTCGCCGAGGACCGGCTGCGCCGGAACGTCGAGGACGTGCTGGTCGTGCGCGACCGGCAGATCCGCGGCGGTGTCATCGTGTTCCGCGGCGTTCTGACGACCGAGCCCCGTCGCGCGCTCGACGTGCTGATCGAGCGCTTTCGGCCGCTCGGCTACACCCCGTTCCTGCGCCAAGAGACGGACACCGTCGCCGTCCAGGCGTGGCCGCTCGCCGAGACGACGGTGCCCGGGCGGATCGGCGTGAACGTGCTGCTGTTCGTGGTGACGTGCCTGTCGACGCTCGTTGCGGGGCTCTCGTTCGCCGGATCCCCGACGTTCGACGCGTTGCGGTCGTCCCCGTCGGCAGCCCGGTTCCTGGCCGGGGCGCCGTTCGCGGTCACGCTGATGGCGATTCTCGTCGTCCACGAGTTCGGCCACTACTTCACGGCCCGGTACTACCGCGCGGCGGTGAGCCTTCCGTATTTCATCCCCGCGCCCGTCGGGTTCGGCACGCTCGGGGCGATCATCCTGATGCGCTCACCGGCACGGGACCGAAACTCGCTGTTCGACATCGCAGCGGCGGGTCCGCTGGCGGGACTGGTCGTCGCGTTCCCGGCGATCCTCCTGGGTCTCGCGTGGTCGAGCGTCGTGCCGGCGCCGCCCCAGGGCTACGCCGCGTTCGGCGACTCCCTGCTCACGTGGGCACTCGCGTATCTGCGCTTCGGACCGATCCCGCCGGGGCACATGCTCTTCACGCACCCGATGGCCGACGCCGCGTGGGCCGGGTTCCTCGTGACGGCGTTGAACCTCTTCCCGGTGGGCCAGCTCGACGGCGGTCGGATCGCCTACGCGCTCTTCGGCCGGCACCACCGCGCCATCGGCAAGGCGACCGTCACGACGCTGCTCCTCCTGGGCGTCGCGTCGTTCCTCTGGAGCCTGCGGGCGTCAGGTGGCGATGTGGTGTCGGCGACGGCGTCGTCGGTGAACTGGTTCGTGTGGGCGGGCCTGATCTTCTTCCTCGTGGGCTTTCACCACACCCCGCCCCTCGACGACCTCTCGCCGATCTCACGCGGCCGCCGGGTTGTCGGAGTCGTCTGCCTGGTCCTGCTCGTGTTGATGATCCCACCCTTCGTCATTCACTGAATCTCGG
>QHSV01000226.1 GCA_003221655.1 Candidatus Rokuibacteriota bacterium | reverse complement strand
GTGCGATCGCGACCAGCGAGCTCAGACTCGCGGCTCGGCGCTCGCGGAAGGCGGCCAGCGCGCGCGGTCCGTCGTCGTCCAGGTACCGCCGCTCCGTCGCCCAGCGCTCCGGGTCGATCGGCGCGAAGCACGCGCCGCCGTCGAGGATCACGCGGATTCGCGCGCCGAAGTCCTCGACCTCCTCGTCACGAAGGTGACAGACGATCTCGACCGGTGCCCACTCGGCGAGCGCCGGACGCGCACGCCAGGCGTCCCCGTCGAGGTTCTTCAGCAACGCATCGAGCACTACGGGGAACCGCTCGAGTTCGAGCCGGGCACTGGTGAGCACGTCGCGGGGGTCGTGCATGCCTCCTGATGCTACCATCCCCGGGACATTGGGACGCCTGGACGGACGCGTAGCGTTGGTGACCGGAGCGGGTCGTGGCTTCGGCCGCGCGATCGCGCTCGCCTTCGGGCGCGAGGGCGCCGACCTCGTCGTGAACTACAACGCGAGCGGCCCCGCCGCGAAGGAGGTCGTCGCCGAGCTCGAGCGACTTGGCCGTCGCGCCGAGGCGGTGCAGGCCGACGTCGCGCGCGCGGATCAGGTGCGCGCGATGGTCGAGCGCGTGCGGCCCACTTCGGACGGCTCGACATTCTCGTCAACAACGCCGGTATCATGGCGCGCGGTCCGTTTCTCGACGTCCCGGTCGCGGACTACGAGACGATGTTCGCGATCAACGTGACCGGCACGTTCCTCTGCACCCAGCACGCGCTGCGCCCGATGGTGGCGGCGCGCTACGGGCGCATCATCAATTTCTCCACCCAGCTCGCGCGCGCCTCGGTCGGTACCGGGGGCTTCGCCGCCTACGCCGCGACCAAGGGTGCCATCGAGGCGTTCACTCGCGCGATGGCCCACGAGTTCGGGCCCCACGGCGTCACTGTCAACGCGATCGCCCCCGGCGGCATCGACACCGACATGAGTCGTGCGGTGATGACCCCCGAGTACCGGGCGCGGCGGATCGGCGAGCTGCCGGTACGCCACCTCGGGCAAGTGGAGGACGTCGACGCGCATTACCTCACCCGCCAGGTGCTCCAGCCCAATGGCGGCTGGGTGATGGCCTGAGCGGAAGCGCTCGCGGCGTCGGCAATCGCGGCGCGGTGGCGCCGCCGACCGCGTCCGCGCAGCTTGACAGTCAGTAGCCAGGAGACCGATCATCTGTGTAACGTTCGATTTCCCGGAGGGACACGATGGCGATGACGTCACTGGAACGGGCCGAGGCCGCCGAGCACGCGATGAGCCAGGAGCTCGATCGGATCGTCGTGAAGTCGGTGATTTATACTTCAGGCGAGCGCGATCCGAGGGAGCCGCTTCCACGGCAACCGGACCAGGGCAGGCTCTACATGATGGGGCACGATCCGCGCCTGCCCCGCATGCCCGACAAGCCGACGTTGTTCGATTTCTACAAGTTTCGATTCGGGCCTTCCACGCACGTGCTGCAGAGCGCGCGCCTGGCGAAGAAAAACGGTGTCAGCGAGAAAATCGTGCTCGCGTGTCTGCTGCACGACATCTCGGTCAACGGATTCATTCGCGGCGACCACGGCTACTGGGGCGCCCAGCTCGTCGAGCCCTACGTCGACGAGGAAGTCAGCTGGGCCATCCGCCATCACCAGGTACTGCGGTTTTTCGCGGACGAGTCGTATGGCTACAAGTACCCGGACTCCTACATCCGTCTGTTCGGCGCGGATTACAAGCCCGAACCGTACGTTCAGGAAGCTTACAAGTACGCGCGGGAGCACAAGTGGTACGAGACGTCGCGCCTCATCACCGTGAACGATCTCTACGCATTCGATCCCAACGTGCACGTGGAGCTCGAGGAGTTCACGGACGTCGTCGGTCGTCACTTCAAGCAGCCGAAGGAAGGCCTGGGCTTCGATCACAGTCCTTCGGCGCACATGTGGCGGACGATGAACTACCCGACGAAGTACCTGTAAGACGGGACCCCCGCCGCCGCGAAGAAGCTTCGCGTCGCGCTCCTGGTCCTGATCGCCGGCGCGCTCGCCTCGCTCCTCCTGGTGCGTGAGTGCGCGTTCGGCGGGGGCATGGGGGCGCGCGACCGGACGTGTCGCTGTCACGGCGTCGAGTGGACGCTCTACGACCGGCGACCCGCCGACGGCCCGCGTCAGTCGCTCTGCGTGGGTGTCGTGCTGTCGAGGACGTGCTACCGCGTCACCGATGGGCCGGTCATCGAATGCCCTAGGTGAGCCGGCGCTCCATCAGGACCCACGTGGGCTCGCTGAAGCCTTCGTGGCTCTTGAGCACCGCGTCCTCGAAGCCGCAAGATCTGAACAGCCGGCGGTTCTCTTCGAGCTCCAGTCTCACGCCGAGCGTCATCCGGGTGAGCCCTCGCCGCCGGGCCTCGCGTTCGGCTTCGTCCATGAGCGCTCGCGCGATGCCTTGCCGGCGCTGCTCCGGATCGACTGAGAGCCTGCCGATGTAGAGGGCGCCGTCCTCTTCGGCCCAGAGCACGACGCCGACGATCGCCCCGTCGCTTTCCAGGACGGCGCCGCCGCCGCGGGCGAGATGATCGGCGATGGTGGCGGCGGTCTCCTGCAAGGCACTGGACGGCGGATTGGTCTGCCGCGACTGCGCCGCGAACGCGAGCCGCACCAGGTCCGCGATCACGGCGGCGTCGCGAAGCTCGGCTCCACGAATCGAGTGATGCCTGGCGTACGGGTCAGCGACGGCGGCTGCCTCCGCGGCGCTCGATCGCTGCGCCCCAGCGCGCAAGAAAGGCCGTGATGAACGCGTGTTCCTTGGCCGGGTCGACGGCCAGAGCCGCGAGCGCCAGCGCCACGGCGAGCGCGACGTGATAGCCCTCGGAGCGTGAGGCAACCGCTCGGCGATAGGCGGGGTGAGCCTCGTTGACCCACACGGTCGATTCCACGAGGCGGGCGAGCTCGGCATCATCGGAACGAGCTTCGAACTGAATGCTCAGCCCATATCGCACGGGCCGGCGCGTCCGGGAGCCGGCAGCGAGACGGCCGGTAGCCGGCCCTGGCTCGAGCTGGGCGGACGGCGCGGGCTCGACACTCGTCGTGACTGGCGTGATGGCCTGCTCCTGGGAGGGCGCTTGGGCCGGTGTCGCGGGCTCTGCCGTCCGAGGGCCTGCTTCGAGAACCGCCAGCAACGGCGCGCGACGCTCGATGACGTCCGAACCCGATCCGGTTGCGGGCAATCGTCGCTGGCCCCCGGCCCGCTGCTCCACGAGCGGTGCCAGCAGCGGGAACTCGTCCGCGAGATCGGCCAGTACTCCTTCGAGATCCCGCTCCACGGGCCTCGCGGCCCGCCGCCGCGCGCGCTCCGCGGGCTCGCCGGTGTCGCCCCACAGCTGAAGCTGGCGTGAGACCGCCTCCTGGATCGCCTTTCGATACGCGAGGTACGTCGCGCCGCGCGCTCCGGCGCGGATGAAGTCGGCCTTGTTCAGCGTGAGGCACTCCGCAAGCGCCGGCACCTCGATCAGGCCGGCCACGCGCTCGGGCGCGGCGGGGGTGAGGGCGAGCCAGTCCCACCCACGCCGGATGACCTTGCCGAAGGTGCTCACGGCCACGCCGCGCCGTTCCTCGGACAGCGTCTCCCCGGCGCGCAGGAGATAGCCGGCGCCAGCCGGCTTGCGTTTGCGTCCGACGCGGATCGCGAGAGGCGCGACCTCGAACGCGCTGCCGCCCTGGTGTTCGAGGGCGGGCCCATTCAGGACGAGAGCGATGCCCCGCGGATAGTGCGCGCTCAGGATCTCGGCCAGCGCGGGATCGAGGAGCGGTTCGAAACTCCGCCGCAGCACGCTCTCAACGAATCCGGGATCGAGAAGCGGCGAGAGGGCGTTCGTCGGCGTAAGTCGCACCGCGGTACCCTGCCTCGTCACGAGACCCAGTGGCGGTATCCAGCGCCAGGGTGCCCTGTGCCGCGAGGCCAGCCGCCATGACGAGGCGACGTGGTGCTTGCCTCGCCGCGTCTCGGTCACGACTTCTGCGCAGACCAGGAGCGCGACCTTGATGCCGACTCCAGCGAACCCTATACCGGCGCCGCGAGTCTTGGCGCTGGCGGCTACGTCGTGGTACCGCGCCAGCTCGCGCCGCCGCATGCCTTCGCCGTCGTCCACGATGGTGAGTGCCGGCGCTGTCGGGTCGGTGGTGATCGTGATGGTCGTAGCCCCGGAGTCGAGGGAGTTGGCGACGATCTCGCTGAGGATCGTCTCCTCGGTGGACCCAGGATAAGCATCGCGGAGGTCCTCGAGGAGGTGAAGGAGATCGACCCGCGTCTCACCCACGGGTCGCTGTACCTTCGAGCGGTGCGCGATCGGCCGCAGCCATGCGGCAATTAGCCATGCGGCAATTATAGAGTCAGATCGGGGATACGCCTCAGAAGGCCCGGCCCCAGCGATCGGCGAAAGCCACCTCGCGAAGCTGCCGGCGCGGCGGACGCCCGAACTTGCCGAGCGGATAGCCCAGCGGGATCAGCGCAGCGGTTTCGACGTCGGCCGGAATGCCGAGCAGCTCCTTCACCTGCGCGTCGCGGAACCGGTGGATGGTCGTGATGCAGCTCCCGATGCCGAGGGCGCGCGCCGCCAGCATGATGTTCTGGACCGCTGGATAGATGGACGCCCCGGTGGTCAACGTCGGCTGCACGCCGGAATCCAGCGCGATGCAAGCGAGGATGAGCACGGGCGCCTCGCCGAGGTGCTCGCCGAGGTGGCGGGCCGAGGCGAGCATCTTCCCCGCCGGGCTGTCGGGCGGCTCCTTCGCCGCGCCGGCGTAGAACGGCACCTTCATCAGCTCGCCCCATGCTTCGCGATACAGCTCGCCGAGGCGCGCCCGCTTAGCCGGGTCGCGGACCACCAGGAAGCTCCAGCCCTGGCGGTTGCCGCCGCTCGGCGCGCAGATGGCCGCGTCCATGATCTGACGGAGCGTGGCGTCGGGGATCGGATCGGTCTTGAGGCGCCGAATAGCCCGCTGCGTGGTCACGACATCGAAGAAGTCCATGGGTCCTCCGGGGTATATTCAAGACCCTATATAGGAGACGACCATGACCGACTACAAGTGTCTGCTCTACGAAGTCAAGGACGCCATCGCGACGCTGACGCTGAACCGCCCCGAGCGGCTCAACGCGCTCGGCGGCACGCTGCGCGATGATCTCTACGCCGCGGTGCTGCGGGCGAGCCAGGACGCCGACGTTCGCGTGATCGTGATGACCGGCGCCGGCAAAGGGTTCTGCGCGGGCGGCGACGTGAAGGCCATGAACGAAGTGAAGGAAGGCCGCGCCGAGCGGCCGCTGATCGACAAGGTCGCGCCCCTGCGTGACCGCGTCCTGATCGCGATGCGCGACGCTCCCCAGCCGGTGATCGCCGCGGTGAACGGCGCCGCGGCCGGCGCCGGCATGAACCTGGCGCTCGGCTGCGATATCCGCCTGGCCTCGACGGCCGCGAAGTTCACCCAGGCGTTCGTCAAGCGGGGCCTTCATCCGGACTGGGGCGGAACGTACTTTCTGCCGCGACTCGTCGGCATGGCCAAGGCGTGCGAGCTCATCTTCACCGGCGACATCATCGACGCCGGGGAGGCGCTCCGGCTCGGGCTGGTGAGCGCCGTGTACCCGCCCGAGGAGCTGCTGCCGGCCACCTACGAGCTGGCGCGGAAGATCGCCGCCGGGCCGCCGATCGCCATCCGGCTCGCGAAACGCGCGCTGTATCACAGTCAGGACGTCGATCTCCGCGCCGCGCTCGAGTTCGAGAC
>QHSV01000225.1 GCA_003221655.1 Candidatus Rokuibacteriota bacterium | reverse complement strand
CCTATCTCCGGCGCTTCTACTACGACTGCATCGTGTACACCGAGTCGGCGCTGCGCTTCCTGATCGACACGGTCGGCGCCGACCGGGTGGTGTTCGGCACGGATTGGCCCTACGACATGGCGCTCGACTGGCCCGTCTCCTGGATCCTCGCCATGGAGAGCCTCACGCAGCAGGAAAAAGAAGCGATCCTCTGGCGGAACCTGGAGCGACTGCTCAACATCTGAGCCCGCGCCCCCGAGGAGTTGCTGGCCGCCTCGCCCGAATCATTCATGAGCGCCAGACGCGCGAGCCTTCAATCGAGGCGGTGACGCACGTACTCGGCAAGGCGAAGGGCGAGGGCCACGACGGTGAGGGTCGGATTCGCGCTCCCCGACGTCGGGAACACCGAGCTTCCTGCGATGTACAGGTTGGCGATCCCGTGGACCCGGCAGTCGGCATCGACGACCCCGCGGCGGGGATCGGCATGCATGCGGGTCGTGCCCATGTGATGACGCGCCCCCCGCAGAGTGGACGGCCATGGATCGCCTTCCTTGCCCAGCGCGCTCCGGAGGTGGCCGATCCCCGCCCGTCCAAGGTCCTCCTCCAGGATCTCGTGCGCCCGGTGCGCGGTGCGCTTGTCGATGGCAGTCAGGCGCCAGCGGAGCACGACGCGGGGGCAACCGACCTGGTCTCGGTCCGAGCCGAGCACGATTCGGCTCTCGGGGTTGGGCGCCTGCTCCATGACGTTCTTTACCAGGTAGCGTCGGACCGATGGCTCGCGTCCGGCGATGTTCAGGCGCGCCGCGACCGCGGTACGGATGAGATCGGTTCGGAGGTGAGCTAGCACCCCTGCCGACGCCGGTCCCCGGCGAAGGGCACGCAGAAGGGACCGCCAGACTCGGCCAGCCCAGCGCGGCGGTTCGACATCCAGGACCGCGCAATAGTTTGTCAGCCTCTCTCGCCGCTGGAGGTCGGGGCTCAGCCCCAGGATCCCCCGTACCCGCCGACCCCCGGACCAGTGTCCGGACGTGTAGAAGTCGCTGATGCTTCCGTCCCGGGCGAGGATGGTGGCGGCCCGATCGAGATACAGATGCTCCATGAAGTAGCGCCCGACCTGGTCGTGGCTGTTGCCGAGCCCAGCGGGCTGGACCGAGTTTGCCATCAGTAGAAGTCGGGCATTCTCGATCCCGCCCGCGGCCAGGATGAATACCCGCGCCTTGACCCGGAACCCGCTTCCTGACAGGCAGGCGACCCGCACGCCGCTCACCTGGGCCGGAGGAGTCAGAGTCTCCAGATCGACGGCATTCGCCCCGAGGTAGGCGGTGATATCGGTAGCCCGAGCGACGTCATCCCGGTAGACCTCGCCGAACCGAGTAGGAGGGCTGTAGTGAAACGCATGGGAGCGGATCCGCTCACCATGGACCGCTATGGGCCGCACTCCCTCCTCGTGCCAGTCGGCCGCCGTGTAGGCGAACGGCCCAAGCTGACAAAGGGACTGGGCCTTCTCGTAAAAGGGAAGGAGGTGGGCAAGACCGAAAGGCCAGCCACTATCGCGGACCCAATCACGTTGCTCGAAGTCGAGCGCGTCGAGCGGGCGGCATTCGCCGGCCCACTCGTTGGTGGTTCCGCCGAAATGCCTGGTCCGAGCCGAATCGAGCGGGAAATACCGTCTTCCATCTATTTCGCCGGCGTAAAGCGACTGGGTGGCCGGATCTGGCGTGAACCAGCCGGACTCGAGGAGAACCATACGGAGCGACCGGGCTCTCAGCTCGCGAGCGATGGTGATGCCGGCCGCCCCGGCGCCGACGATGCAGACATCGGCCTCGACGAGCGACCCATCGGGGACGGTGCGCGCGTCGACGAACATTTCAGTTGGGTGTCGGACCGCATCCCGGCCCGCTTCTCGTACTCGCGGGCCTCGGCGCGGGGCAGCGCGCAGGTGCCGATGACGTCATCGTTGTCTGCTTCTCCTCGCCGGCGCGGGTTCTTTTCCTCCGCTGGAAGGTTCAGGGGCTCGGCATCATCGCCAGTCGTCAACCGAGACGGTCTTCGCGTACGACGCGCCCATGATGCGCCAGTAGCCGTTGGTCTCCCCGCCGACCACGACGACGTGGATATCCTCGCGCCGGTACATCTGGATCATCTCGTCGGGCGCGGCCCTGAGCTTCGAGGCCCACGGCTCCTCGCCGAAGGTGGCCCGCGGGTACAGGTAATTCTGGACGAGCTGGTAGTCCCAGAATTCGCTGGCGGGCATCCGAGCGGTCTCGTAGATCCAGTCGATGAGCGCGTCCTTCTTGGTGAACCCGCCCCGGTCGATGAACTGCCGCGCGGTGATGGGATCGAGCACGAAAACAGGCGGGATGTGTGGATCCATGCCGCGCAGCATGTTGCGGACGTGCTCGCGCCAGTGCTTCTCGCGTATACCCAGCGTGTAGGCCGTGGAACGGCATCCGCTGAAGACACTGACCGTGCTGTCGGTCGGCCGGAAGCCCTGCTGGACGTGGAACGGCTCCCAGGGGCTCCGCTCCTCGTTTTCGGGGAACGTGATGCTGTTGTAGGCGTAGTTGTTGCCCATCGAGCCCATGTAGGTGACCCCGGGCACCGAGCCGCCCTGGAGGTTCTGCGAGAGCAGGCCGTAGGCGCGCCCGATCGTCGCGTTGGCGTGGTTGTAGGGGGCCAGGGCGCCGGTCCCCGCGTTCATCTTGATCTCCAGGCGGATCGGGCCGTTGACCACGGCCATGGCCGCCATGGAGCTAGTCGTGCTGCCCCGCGCGCTCACGCCGGTCGCCGCGAGCGCCAGGATGACCGGGAAGTATTCCGGCCGGGCGCCCGCCATCACCGCGTTCACCGCGACTTTCTCGACGGTGTACTCCCAGGCTTCGCGGAAATGCGTCGGCCGCATGCGCCCGACGACTTCGTCCGGCTTGCGGCGCGTCGCGGCCAGCATCGCCGCCACCCGCTCCTCCGTAGGGAGCACGATGGGCAGGTAGTCCGTCCACCGGCTCTCCATGAACAACCGGTGGAGGTTCTCCTCGCTGTCCGCCTCGACGAGCCGCGGTGTGGACCGGTCGTACTCGATGGTCCCGACCCCTTGCCCGTCGAGCGGCGTGGTGAGGCCTTCGATGACTTCTTGCATGACCGGACGCCCGGTGAGCGGGTCCTTACCGTCGACGTAGGCGCGCAATTCGCGTGGGGACTTGCCCATGACCGGCTGAGGAACGAACACCTGCCGGAGCTCGGCCATGCCGTTCACCGCGGCCACCGACCGGGCCACCCGATCGAACTTGTCGGTGTGCATGGCGACGGTGGGAACACCGTACTGCGCTTCGATCGTCATCGCGTGCGCGGCGACCGCCGGCGCGCAGGTGCTTCAGTGGCCGACGCCGACGATGGCGGCGTGTCCCCTCGCCTTGATCTCATCCCAGGTCGTCGGATCGTCCTTGAGGTAGACGCTCGAGATCGGCTTGAAGACCGTGCGCACGCCGGGCATGTGCTCCGCGAACCACGCTTGCATCTGCTTGAGAAAGACGTCCGAGTCGTCGAACCGACAATCGACCAGGTAGACGGTCTTGCCGTCGAGCGTGGACAGGCGCGGCGCCAGGGGCTTCTTGACCACTTTCGGCGCGAAGCCCATCGGGTTCAGAACCGTGATCTTCTCGCTGGTACTCATGCCGATCCTCCCGTCAACAGCGTCTCGCTCGTGGGCCCTTCTTAGCACCAATCGTGGACGACATCTACTTCGCTCGCCTCGGCCGGCGGGGCCCCAGCCCCGCGACGGCCTGCGCCTCGCCCATCCACCCAGTCACGCGGCGTCCGAGCGTACGCGGCCGGCCAGGGCCTTGACGACCTCGCGAGCGGATTCGGTCCCCGACGCCCAGGCGCCGTGAATCGCCCCGAACGTGTCGGTCTCGCAGGCCTCGCCGGCGAAGAAGACACGACCCGCAAGCGGCCGGGCAAGCACCGTCCGGCAGCGAGCAAAACCGGGCCGGGCGGCCGAGTACGATCCGCGCGCCCAGGGATCGGTGCTCCACGCCGTCGCCGTAGTCCGTCGGATCCGTCGACCGAGCTCCGTGCCGAAGAGGCGCACGAGCTCCTCGCGGGCCGCGGCGACCAGCGCCCCTTCGCGCTCGAGCTCGCGCGCGAAGTCGCCACCGAAGTACGCAAGCAGGACCTCCTGCCCGGCCGGCCGCACAGAGAAGCTTACGGTGCGTACTGTGCTGTCGCTCGCGATGAAGTTGGTCGTGTCCTGGAACGGCAGGCTTCCGGGTTCGAGCTCGAGGAAGACCTTGTTGGCCACGCCGAGCGTGAGCCCGGCGAACGCCTCTGAGTACTCGGCGGGTAGCGCAGGAACAAACCGTGGCTCGCCCCGCGCGAGCAACGTCGTCGGCACGGTGACGACGATGGCCCGGCACTCGACCGTCCCGCGCGGGGTCGACACACATACCCGATCGGCGTTCCAGTCGATCGCCGTGACCGGACACTCCAGCACGACGTCGAGCCCCTGGGCGGCGCTGGCCACGACGGCGCCCAGCCCCTCGGCGACCGCCCAGTTGATCTCCGTATCTTCGCTGGCGGCGAAGTCGGCGGTCGAGAGCTCCGGCGTGTCCACCCCGAACCACCAGCTCATGATGGCGTCGAAGAGCGGCCGGTATTCGAGATCGGCGGGCAGGACCGTCGACGCTGGGACGTCGCGCCCAGACGCAGCGGCGGCCCCGATGGCATCGGCCGCCCGATCCCAGTCGGCATCCTGCTGCGCCCGCCGCTCCTCGCTCAACAGCTCCCGACCGATGCGCTGACCCCAGTCGGGCGAGCGCTCGAGCACGGTGAATCCGTGCTCGCGCGCGTACGTTGCCCACGGGTTGCGGTCGGCCGAATGCAGCCAGGCGCACCCTCGATCGATCGGCACCCCGAAGGTCTCCCGATCGGTCCAGGCGCGCCCGCCGACGCGCCCGCGTGCCTCGAGTACGCGGACCGCGAGACCCGCGCTCACGAGCTCGCGAGCCGCCGTGAGCCCTGCCGCCCCTGCTCCGACGACGACGACGTCTACCACCGGAAACCTCCCGGCGGGACGATAGCACGCCCGAAGCGTCAGAAACCCTTACGGTTATCTCGTCGTCGCCGGGGACGCGTCATGAGCCGGTTTGCTGCGGCGTGCGATCGCTGCTTGCTTTCGCGTGGTTGCTCGGCGCTGTCAGCGCGTGATTCATCCGGTATGTCGCTTGCAGTTTTCTCGTCCGCTCGGGTGTCATCCGCGAGAACTGGAAATCAGTCCGACACCCCGGAGGATGGCCGTCGAGAAGAAGTCGAGGAAGCTTGCAACGGCGGTGCGGGTTGCCGGCTGGTCACTGGCCGGCGCAGCGCTCTATGCGCTGTTCCTCGCGGCCGTAGGCGGTGGCCTACCGATGAGCGAGTTCCTGGCGGTCGGCCGGGACGCCCTCCTACCCGGCGTCGTCCCGGGCGGAGCGGTGCCCGGGCTTTCAGCTCTTGATCTGTTCCAGCTCGCCCTGGCGCTGCTCGTCGGAATGGCCTTCAGGCGCTTTCTCGCCTGACCGCCGTCTCCGTCAGCGCTCCTTGCGCATCTCTCCGAAGACCTCCTTCGCCGTGAGCATCGCCTCGCGGATCAGCGGCACGCCGACGTAACCGGAGAGGTGCAGGAGCACCTCGATCAGCTCGTCCTCGGTCCAGCAGCCTCCTTGACCAGAGATGGCGCGATTGTATTGTCGATCGGCGCCGTGTGGTAGCCTCGCGGCACAGCGAAAGGAGTTCCCGTGACCGAGGTACTGACATGAAAATCGCGACCTGGCAAGGTGAGAGCCGATTCACGATCGACAAGGTGCCCGAGCCCATCGCCGGGCCTGGCCAGGTCGTAGTGGCCGTTCATGCCGCCGGCATCTGCGGCACCGATGTCCACGCGACGCAGGGGCTGTTTCCCTGGAAACCGCCCCTGGTGCTCGGCCACGAGTACACCGGCGTCGTGCGCCAAGTGGGTCGTGGAGTCGACCGGCGCCTCGTCGGGCGCATGGTCGGGTGCGAGCCCTCGTACGGCTGCGGTGCCTGCGCGGAGTGCAAGGCCGGGCGCGTGAGCCAGTGTCCAAAATGCGTTCGGGTCGGC
>QHSV01000554.1 GCA_003221655.1 Candidatus Rokuibacteriota bacterium | reverse complement strand
GTCTTCGTGCTGGAAGCCAAGGCTCGCGAGATCGCCAACGTCCTGACCGCCGTGCGCGGCGTCGCCGACCTCGACTACGATCACCTGGTCGGTCAGCCGCAGCTCCAGATCGTCATCGACCGCAAGGCCATCGCCCGGTATGGCATCAACGTCCAGGAAGTCCAGGATGCGATCGAGGCGGCCACGAAGGGCCGGAACGTCACCGAGCTCTTCGAGGGCGAGCGCCGGTTCGGCGTCGTGGTGAAGCTCGCCCACAACGGCGATCCCCTGGCGAGCCTCAAGGCCCTGACGGTGAGCGCGCCCAGCGGCGAGCGCATTCCCCTCACCCAGCTCGCCGAGATCACCAAGACCGATGGCCTCGCCCAGGTGTTGCGCGAGGGCAATCTGCGACGCATCGCCATCAAGTGGAGCATCCGCGAGCGTGACATGGGGAGCCTCGTGGCGGAAGCGATGCAGAAGGTGCAGGCGGCGGTGAAGCTTCCCGAGGGCTACACGATGATCTGGAGCGGGCGCTTCGAGGACCAGCAGCGGGCGCTGGCGCGCCTCTATGTCATCGTCCCGCTGGTGATCTTCATCATCTTCATCCTGCTGTTCGGCACGTTCCAGTCCGTCGGCGATGCGCTCCTCATCATGCTCAACCTGCCGTTCGCGATCATCGGTGGCACGCTCGCGCTGTTTCTCTGGCGATCGAACTTCAACATCTCGGCCGCGGTCGGCTACATCGCGGTCTTCGGCGTGAGCGTGCTCAACGGCGTCGTCCTGGTGTCGTCGATCCGCCAGGCGCGGATCGAGGAGGGGCTGGGCATCCGCGACGCCGTCATCCGGGCATGCGAGATCCGCTTCCGGCCGATCGTCGTCTCGGCCATCGTGGCCGTCATCGGCTTCCTGCCGGCCGCGCTCTCGCATGGGATCGGGGCCGAGATCCAGCGTCCGCTGGCCCGGGTGGTCATCGGTGGCTTGATCTCTTCGACGGCCCTCACGCTGCTCGTGCTGCCGGCCATCTATGCCCTGCGAGCGCGGCGCGAGCGGGTCCCGGACGCCCAGGTGACGACCAACTCCCGCGGCCTGCGTGACCGCGAGTTCGCCGCCCCCAAGCCCGTCGGCGTCTTCCGCATCGCCGTCCTCGGCGACTCGTTCACCGAAGGCAGCGGCCTCACCGACGCCGAAGCGATGCCCAAGCGCCTGGAAGCACGCTTGCGCCAGCGCTCGTGCGGCACCGGCGTCGAGGTCGTCAACGCGGGTGTGTCCAGCTATTCGCCGATCCTCTACTACCTTCACCTCAAGCACGTCGTCGCGCCGCTGCAGCCCGACCTCGTCGTCCTCAATGTCGACATGACCGACGTCCACGAGGACATGATCAGGACCGAGATCGCGTCGCTCGATGCCCAGGGCCTGCCGGTCGCGGTGCCGGCCAATCGACGGCTCGAGTCGGCGCAGACCCTGCTGCCGATCCTGCCCCCCGCGCTGCGCGGGCTGGAAGCGCCCATCGCGCGCCTTGCCGTGTACCAGCGATTGCGCCGATCATCGGTGGGCCACTGGCTCGTCGGTCGACCCCTCGTCGATGCGGCCGCGATGGAACAGCGGGGACTGGTCGGGGATCTTCGCTACGATCCGATGGCGATCACGCGCGACCTCGAGACCGAGCAGATCCACCGGGCGTGGGCGCTGTCCGGCCGGTACATCCGTGGCATCAGCGACCTGGCGCGGAGCCTGGGGGCGCGCTTCGTCCTCGTCACCTATCCTCACGCCCACCAGGTCAGCGCGACGGCCTCGCCGGCGGGCCGCAACGCGGTGGGGATGCGGCCGCGCCTGTACGCGTCGGAGCGGCCGTTCAAGATCCTCGAAGCGCTCGGTGCGCGGCACGGCTTTCTGGTGATCAATCTGCTGTCGCTGTTCCGCCACCGCGAGGCCGTCGATGGCCCGCTCTTCCGATACGAAGACATGCACCATACCGCGAAGGGCGCCGATGTCTTCGCCGAAGGCGTCTTCACCGGCCTGCGCGAGCACCGACTCGTCACCTGTGCGGGCTGACACCAGTCGGCGCGCGGGTTCACCATGGGCCCGGGCCCGTGTCGCGATCCGGCTCGGGCTCGTCGCCACAGCGATCCTCGTCGTCCTCGGCGTCCTCGAGGTCGTCTTGCGACTGCGGCCGACGCTGCTCGGATACGCGTACGCCAACGGGGCGCTCAGCCGATATACCGGGCGGGCGGGCGGGATCTACTACCGCGACCGCAACCTCCGCATGAACTTCATGATCCCGAATTTCCAGACGAGGATGTACGCCAACGGCTACGTCTGGCACCACCAGACCGACGCACTCGGCTTCCGGAACGCTTCCCTGCACGTCCCCGCCGACGTCGTGCTCCTCGGTGACTCTCTCGTGTACGGCCACGGCGTGGACTTCGAGGACACGCTGGGGAATCGCCTCGAGCAGCGCTCCGGCCTGCGTGTCGCCAATCTCGGCCGGCAGGGCGACTGCGCGTTTCAGGAAGCCTACGTGCTCACCGCGTATATCGACGTCTTCACGCCTCGATTCGTCGTCTACGTGTTCACGCCGAACGACATCGAGGATCTCTACGTGTACCTCAGCGATGCCGCCATGGAGGCCTTCATCGCCCAGCCAGTGGAAGCCATCGGGTATCCCGAACGCATCCCGCCGGACGTCGCCCTCCACGAGCGGGAAGAGAAGATCCGCCGGCGACCGTTCTTGAAGCGCGTAGAAGATGAGTCGTACGTCTTCAA
>QHSV01000224.1 GCA_003221655.1 Candidatus Rokuibacteriota bacterium | reverse complement strand
CGACGATGACGTCGCGCCGCTCTAGGAGGGACTTGGTCGCCGAGTGGCGCATCCGGTCGATCTCGTCATTGATGAGGGCGTCCTTCTCGATGTACGTGTCCGACTGCGGAATGTAGGCCTCCGGCTGGTAATAGTCGTAGTACGAGACGAAGTATTCGACCGCGTTCGACGGGAAGAACGCCCGGAACTCGCTGAAGAGCTGGGCGGCCAGCGTCTTGTTCGGTGAGATGACGAGCGTCGGCCGGTCCACGTTCGCCACGACGTTGGCGATCGAGTAGGTCTTGCCCGAGCCGGTCACCCCGCGCAGCACCATGTGGCGGCGGCCCTCGCGGACGAAGCTCGTGAGCGCGGCGATCGCCTGCGGCTGGTCGCCACTCGGCGAATACTCGGAGGACAACCGGAACACGTGTCGGGCTACTTCAGGAGAGCGTTGGGACGGCGAGAAGGTACTTGCGCCACGAGTCGAGGAGCGAGTGCGCGTGTGGGTGTCGCAGCATGTGCGTCGAGAACACGAACTTCGGATGCACCGGCTCGCGGAT
This sequence comes from Candidatus Rokuibacteriota bacterium, assembly GCA_003221655.1. Classification (GTDB taxonomy): domain Bacteria; phylum Methylomirabilota; class Methylomirabilia; order Rokubacteriales; family CSP1-6; genus AR31. Next base: position 4,892 of record QHSV01000224.1, on the reverse strand, counting down.
GAGGCGCATCCCGACCTCGTCGGGCATGCGATTGCCTTTCCGCAGATTGCAACGCAGACAGGCCGCGACCACGTTCACCCAGGTCGTCTCGCCTCCGCGCGAGCGGGGCACGACGTGGTCGACGGTCAGCCGCTCGCCGCGGCGGTTGCAGTACTGGCAGGTGTAGCCGTCCCGTCGCAGGATGTTCTTCTTGTTGAAGGCCACGCGGTCGAGGAACGGCTTGCGGATGTACATGGCCAGCCGGATCACGGCGGGTAGGGCGAACGTCACCGAGGGCGACCGCACCACGCGCGGGGAGGCTTCGACGGCTTCCGCCTTGCCGGCCAGCAGCAGCGTGATCGCGCGGCGGGCGTTGGTGAAATGGAGCGGCTCAAAGGTGTAGTTGAGCACCAATACCGCAATTTCGTCCATACTTACCGAGTTAGTCTAGTCGGCGCCTCCTGGAGTGTCAAATCGCGGCCGAGATCCGTAGCGTCGCTCGATCGCCTCCACCAGGACGCCCTCGCGCAGCGCGTACTCGCTGACCCGGAGCGTCTCGAGCCCAAGCTGGTCCAGCGTCGCCATCACGATCGCGATGCCGGGGATGATGAGGTCGGCGCGGCCGGGCTCGAGGCACGGGAGTGCCGCGCGCTCCCCGACCGTGAGCCCGGCCAACCGCGCCGAGAGCCGAGCGATGGTCGGACGGTTCAGGAGGTGCCCCTGCACCCGGTCGGGATCGTAGTGCCGGAGGCCGAGGTCGAGCGCCGCGAGCGTCGTCACCGTGCCGGCCGTGCCCACGAGGTGGGCCACGCGGGCGGTGCGGATCGTCGCCGGCAGCTCGCGGTCGAGCCGGGTACGCACCTCATCATAGAGCTCGCGGTAGCGTGGCTCGTCCACGGCGCCCGGGAACGGGAACCGCTCCGCGAGCGGGACGACGCCGAGCCGCAGGCTCACCATCGACCGGATCGCGTCGTCTTCGGCCAGCACGTACTCCGTGCTGCCGCCGCCGATATCGAACGTGAGGACGGGACCTGCCAGCGCGCCGAGGCCGTGCCGCACGCCGCGGAGCGTGAGGCGAGCCTCGGCTTCGCCGGTCACGACATCGACCCGCCGACCGGTCGCCTGTTCGACCGCCGACGCGAAGGTGCGGCCGTTGGACGCCTCGCGCACGGCACTGGTCGCCACGATGTAGATGTCACGCGCGCCGAGCCGGGCGCCGCGCTCGACGTAGGCACTCACGACAGCGAGCGTTCGAGCCATCGGGGCCTGACCGAGCGCTCCCGAGTGGGCGAGGCCCTCACCGAGCCGGGTGATCGTCTGGTCCTGGTCGACGACCTGCCACCTCGCCTTGCCGAGCACGTCGGCGACGAGCAGCCGGACCGTGTTGCTGCCGACATCGATCGTGGAGACGCGCATGCCCGAGAGCGAAAAAACGCCCCGCCGGAGTCCCGGCGGGGCACGTTGACCGTGAACCCGTGCTGGCTACGTTCCCTTCAGAGTTCTGATGTAGTTCACGATCTCCCAGCGCTCTTGCTCCGGCAGGTGCTTCCAGGGCGGCATGGCGCCGCGGCCGTTCGAGATCTTCCAGAAAAGCTCACCGTCGGTTTCCTTCTGGATCGCCGCCGACGTCCAGTTCGCGGGCTTCGGCGGAGGCAGCGCGGCGGCGGCCGGGCCGTCGCCCTTTCCCATGGGTCCGTGACACGACACGCAGTTCGTTTCGACAGACTTCTTCGCGTTCCCGATGCCCTTCACCGGGTTCTTCGTGGCTTTGGCGTCGGCCGGCGCCACCCACGGTCCTTGGGCGGAGACCACCGCCACGCCGGTCCAGACGACGAGCGTGATCGCGGCGACGGCGATGCTCAACGACCTCCCGAACGCGCTCATGGCGCCTCCTCTCGTGAAACTCGTACCGGCACACACGATCGTGATGATGTTCAGAAAACGAAAACCATTTAACACTCCTGGGACGAACGAGGTCAAGCAGATATTCGACGCGCGCGCATCGCGGCGAGCCAGCAGAGCGTAGCCAGACCACCGTAGGCGCCGCCGAGGCGCGCCGGCATCGGCGAAGGCACGGCCCACGGCCAGAAGAGTGCGCCGCTCGCCAGAGGCGAGTGGATCACGCCGAAGAGCGTGGCGAGGCTCGCGACCACGAAGAGGAGCCCGGCGAGCACCAATCGGTCGTCGATGATCGCCGCGAGCGCCCAGCCCCAGATGACTGCGGTCAGGATGAACCCATTTCCCAGGACGAGCAGCGCCTGGTAGCCGAGCGCGGCGTCCCCCTGGAGCGCGGCCGGCGAGGTACCGAGCGCCGAGAAGAGACTTCCCGATTCGATGAGCACCACCGCCGCGACCACCGGCACGAATGTGAGGGCGACCGCGGCGCCGTACCGCGGCGGCGTCGCCAGGAACCCCTGCGCGGTGATCTCGAGCCCGATGAAGACGAGGATCGGCGCGATCGCGGCTTCCGGCAGCACGGCGACGAGGAGCGAGAGCGCCCCGACCGCCGCGCCCGCGCCGATCACGAGCCCGGTCGCCAACGTGTACCCGGCGCGCGCGCCCATCGCCTTGTACGCCGGGTGGCCGATGTAGGGCGTGTTCTGGATGACGCCGCCGCAGCATCCGGCCAGGACGGTCGCCGCGGCTTCGGTCAGGAGGATGTCGCGCGCGCGGTATTCGTCACCCGCCGCCGCCGCGCTCTCCGTGTTGTCGATCCCGCCGATGATCGTCACGAGCGCGAACGGGAGCGCGATCGACAGATACGGCAGCGTTTCGGGCAGCGCGTCGAGCCAGCCGAGCGTGGGCCAGGGCAGCGCCAGGCGGAGCGGCCCGACGGCGATCGGGCTGCCGGGGCCGAGGTCGAGCCAGGCGCGGCCCCAGAAGATCAGCGTGCCCGCGAGCACCGACGCGAACGCACCCGGGAGCCCGAACGGCATGCGTACCCGGCCGAAGAGAGCCAGCAGCAGGAGGAGCAGCGCGACCAGCCCGACCAGCGGGTCTTTCAGGATCCTGAGCATCGGGAGGAAGGCGATCAACAAAATCGAGACCGCCGCGATCGACCCGAGGAGCGCCGCGCGGGGCACGACCCGCCGCGCCCAGTCGCCACCGAAGGCGAGTCCAAGCTTGACGAGGCCGATCGCGATCGTCGCCGCCATGCCCACCTTCCACGCGAGCACAGGGTCGCCGGTCGCGAGCATCACGGGTCCGAGCACGCCGAAGACCATCGCGAACAGGGTCGGGGTGTCGATGCCGAACGGCATCGCGGTGACGTCCTCTCGCCCGGTGCGGCGCATGAGCTTCAGGGCCAGCCACGTGTAGGCGAGGTCGCCGGCAAGAACGCCAAGCGCGGTCCCGGGCACCATGCGCTGGAGCACGAGGTCGGCCGGGAACTTGAAGACGCCGATCAGCAGCGAGGAGAGGATGACGAGCTGCGTGACGTTGTCGAGGGCGAGGCCGAGGAAACCGTTCAGGTCGCCCGCCCGGATCCAGCGCGGGTAGGTCCTAGCGAGGCCGGGCGTCGGCCACCCCCTGGTCGGCGATCACCTCACGGGCCAGGCTCTTTATGCGCTCGGCCAGGTTGGTGCACCAGGCGAGGCTACCGCGGTTGTCGGCGACTTCGCGGAAATCGAACTCGATGGCCGGGCCGACGCGTTGCGCGAGCCTCAATCGGGCGAGGTATGACTTCCCCGCCCGCTCGTCGTCCTCCGCGAGGACGACCTCAACGCGCGGATCGACCCGCTTGGCATGAGACGTCAGAAAATTCCAGAGCCAGCGTTTGACTTCGTGATACGTGCCACCAGAAAACACGCCGGCATTCTAGCACCGGGAGATCGTATGGATCGCCATCCTGGGGGCAAAGAGGGAACCAGCGACTGGTCCCCTCTTGCAGGTCAATGCGCCCGGCTCAGCATTCGTTGAAGCCGCAGGACAGGCACTTCTTGCAGCCCTCCTCATAGATGAAGGTGGCTTGCCCGCACTCCTTGCAGAGGTCGCCGATCTGCTTTCGCGCCTCGACGGTGACGGCCGGCGCCTCGAGCCCGGGCTTCACCTCTCCGATGTGCTCCGCCAGCGTCCGCGACAGCGCGTCCGGCAGTGAGAGGATCTTCGTGGGCCCAAAGCCCGTGGGCTGGCCCCCGCCGATTCGAGAAAGCTGGCTGATAACCTCCTCGAGTCGCCGCTGAGCCGAAAGCGGCGATGGCAGCCTCAGGATGAGCGAAATCAGGCGTCCGAGAGCTTCTGCGACGGCCATCGTATCGGAGCCACCCTTGCCGACCTGAACGAAGACCTCGAAGGGCTCGTGCTCGTCGGTTTCGGTAATGGTGATCCACGCGGTCCCGATCGGGGTCTGGGTGCGGTAGGTCGACCCCTTGAGGCTCCGCGGGCGGGGCTTGATGACGGCCTGGCCCGCTGTCGCGGCGAAGCCGGCGCTCTTGCTCTTCTTCGCCGCGACACCGACGTTCAGGACTTGCTCGCCTTTGCACCCGTCACGGAAGACCGTGATGCCGAGGCAGCCGAGCTCCCACGCGAGCCGGTACGCGCGCGCCACGTCTTCCTCGCTCGCGCTGTTCGGCAGGTTGATGGTCTTCGAGACGCCATTGTCGGTGGAGCGCTGGAAGGCGGACTGGTGCCGCACGTGCCATTCGAAGCCGATCTCGTGGGAGGTCTTGAAGACTTCGGACGCACGCTCCGGGAGACCACGGATGCCGTGGAGCGAGCCCCGCTTGACGATCTCCTGCATGAGCGCGTCCGAGTAGAAGCCCTGCTCCTTGGCGATGCGCTCGAACGTCTCGTTCACGAACGTCAGGACGCGCTCGCCGTCGGGCTGCTTCACGCGGTGCTCGAAGGCGAGCGCGAAGATCGGCTCGACCCCGGAGGAGCACCCGGCGATCATCGAGATCGTACCGGTGGGCGCG
>QHSV01000243.1 GCA_003221655.1 Candidatus Rokuibacteriota bacterium | reverse complement strand
ATTCCATGACGAATTCCATCAAGGGCATCATCCTCGCAGGGGGATCGGGGACGCGGCTCTACCCCTTGACCCACGCCGTGAGCAAGCAGCTCGTCCCGATCTACAACAAGCCGATGATCTACTACCCTCTGTCGACATTGATGCTGGCGGGCATCACCAGGATTCTCGTCATCACGACTCCCCAGGACCAGGACGCGTTCAGGCGGCTCCTCGGCGACGGCGGCCACTTCGGCATCGCGATCGAGTACGCAGCCCAGCCGCGGCCCGAGGGCCTGGCGCAGGCGTTCATCATCGGCCGGCGCTTCATCGGCGACGACCGGGTCGCGCTGGCGCTCGGCGACAACGTGTTCTACGGCCACGGCCTTCCCGAATACCTCAAGCACGCCGCCGAGCGTCGGTCGGGCGCGACGGTGTTCGCGTACTGGGTCCGCGATCCCGAGCGCTACGGCGTCGTCGAATTCGGAGCCGACGGCCGCGCGGTCGGGCTCGTGGAAAAGCCCGCCAAGCCGCGCTCGTCGTACGCGGTGACCGGACTCTATTTCTACGACAACCAGGTGGTCGAGGTCGCCGCGGGGCTCAAACCCTCCGCGCGCGGAGAGCTGGAGATCACCGACGTGAACGCGGCCTATCTCCGGCGCGGACAGCTCCAGGTCGAGAAGCTCGGCCGCGGAATCGCCTGGCTCGACACGGGCACTCACGAGGCGCTGCTGCAGGCATCGACCTTCATCCAGACGATCGAGGAGCGGCAGGGGCTCATGGTCGCTTGCGTCGAGGAAATCGCGTTCCGGATGGGCTACATCACGGCGGACGACGTGCTCCGCATCGCGCGTCCGATGAAGGACAATTCGTACGGGCAGTACCTGTTGCGCCTGGTCGAGTCCGAGCCGTAAGATCGGGGAGACTCGATGGACCTCACGCCCGCTGCCAAGCGCGCATTCCAGATCCAGTCCTACGGCCCGGCGCCCTCGATCGACGGCGTCGAGATCGTCGAGCTCAAGCGATTTTCGGACGACGGGGGAAGCATGACCGAGCTGGCACGCCTGACGGACGGTCATTCCCAGGCGGTTGCGGGCTTCACGCTCCGTCAGATCAACTACAGTGAGGTCGAGCCCGGAGCGATCAAGGCGTATCATCTCCATCAACGCCAGACCGACGTCTGGTACGTGCCGCCGACCGACCGGATGCTCCTCGTCTTGCTCGACGTGCGGCGGGGCTCTAAGAGCGAAGGCGCGCGTATGCGGCTCACCCTCGGCGCCGGCGCCTCTCGCCTCGTGCGCATCCCGCCCGGAGTCGCGCATGGCGTGCGAAACCTCGCGGCGACGGCGGGCCGGATCATCTACTTCACCGACGTCCATTTCTCGCCCGAGCCATCGATGTGCGACGAGGGTCGGCTGCCGTGGGACTACGCGGGCGCGGAGATCTGGGACGTGACGCGCGGGTAGCGACGTGAAGCTGCTGGTCACCGGCGGAAGCGGGTTCATCGGCTCCAACTTCATCCGTCACGTCCTCGCGACGCATGCTGACGACCGCGTCGTCAACCTCGACAAGCTGACCTACGCGGGAAACCCCGCCAACCTGGCGGACCTCGAGCGCGACCCGCGGTACGCGTTCGTCCGGGGCGACATCTGCGACCCGACGCTCGTGCGAGACGCGGTCCGAGGGGTCGACGCCGTCGTGAATTTCGCGGCTGAGAGCGTCGTCGCCGATACCTTCGTCCCGATTCACTGGGGGCACGGGATCAAGATCGCGAGCATCGAAGAACTCTTTGAGACGTACGGCGCGAAACGCGGAGTGCTAATCGACGGCAGCGGCATCGAAGTCGTCGAGCCGAACTTGCCGCTGTTCGCCCTGGCCTTCAGGAACGGCATGGGGCAATGGAAGCAAATCACGCACATAACACGTCATCGCTACACCGGGAGGGTTGTCACGCTACGGCAGAAGTGGGGAGGCGTCACCGTGACGCCCAACCACTCCGTGTACGACGCAGACGGGCAACTGGTGGCCGCCGAGACAAATCCAGAGTTATTGGCGGTACGCAAGATCAATGTGGACCGGAGTCGACATCGCGACGATGTCGAGATCTGCCTTCCGAGCATCAAATCGGTCGACGGCCGATTGTACACGCGCACGGCCAAGGGCGGCGGCAGGCCCCGGGAAGTCTATGTTCAACAGTCGCTCAAGGGTGAGGCGTTGCTCGCGCTCCTCCGGGTGCTCGGCGCCTATGTCGCGGAAGGCAACGCTCTGTTCAACCGAGCGAACGGAAGCTGGCAGGTCTGCATCGCGAACCAGGACCTCGAGTTTCTGCATGAGCTACGAAACGATGCCGAGCTCTTCACGAACTCGTCGTCTAGCATCACGCTGCGCGAGCGACCGGGAGCCCACCAACTCACGTTCAGTTCGCATGTCTTCTTCTTGCTCGTCACGACGCTGTGCGGTAGCCACTCCTATCGTAAGCGCGTACCGGATTTCCTTTACACGCTTCTTGACGAGTACAAGGTGGCGTTTCTCGACAGCTACATGCGTGGCGACGGGAATGTCCTGCAGTGGAAGACGGTCGCAACCCGCCGGGCAATCACGACCTCCGAAAGACTGTCGGCCGGGTTAGGACTGTTGTTGAGCATGCTCGGGCTCGACTACACGCTCGGATACTCGGAAGGAGCCAACGAGCGGCAGCGACCGAAGGTGGAGATTCGTGAAGTGGCAAACTACGATACGCGAACCTCGCGGGCTTACTCCGAGCAAGAGTACGACGGTTACGTCTACGACCTCACCGTCGACGACGCGCACAACTTCGCCGCAGGTATCGGGAACATCGTGGTTCACAACACCCATGTGGACCGCTCGCTCAGCGATGCCGACGCCTTTCTGCGCGCCGACGTCTTCGGCGTGTTCACGCTGCTCGAGGCCGTGAAAGAGCTGAAGATTCCGCGCTTCGTCCACATCGGCACGGACGAAGTGTACGGATCGGTCGAGCGGGGCTCGTCCCGCGAGAGCGATCCCCTCCGGCCGTCCAATCCGTATTCGGCGTCGAAGGCCGGTGGGGACCTGCTGGCGCTGGCCTACTGGCACACGCACCGGGTACCGGTGCTGATCACCCGCTCGTCCAACAACTTCGGGCCCTACCAGTATCCGGAGAAGGTCGTCCCGCTCTTCGTGACGAACGCCCTCGACGACAAGCCGCTGCCGCTCTACGGCGACGGCAAGAACGTACGCGATTGGCTCTACGTCCTCGACAACTGCGCGGGCATCGATCTGGTGCTGCGCAAGGGGGGCGAGGGCGAGGTCTACAACATCGGGGGCGGCCACGAGGTCGAGAACATCGTCCTCACGCGGCAGATCCTCCAGCTCACCGGCAAGCCGGAGACCCTGATCCAGCCCGTGAAGGACCGGCCCGGCCACGACCGGCGCTACTCGGTCGACTCGAAAAAGGTCCGCCAGCTCGGCTGGACGCCCCGTCACCGGTTCGGGGACGCGCTCGGGGCGACGGTCGCCTGGTATCGCGAGCACGAGTCGTGGTGGCGGCCGCTCAAGTCCGGGGAATTCCGCGAGTACTACGACAAGCAGTACGGCTATCGCTGACCCAGGGAGGCGTTCGATGAGGCGAGCCGTCACGTCGGTGCTGGCCCTGTTCCTGTCGCTTCCGACTCTCACGCTCGGGGCGCCGTCGTCCGTCCAGGAGCGGCGGCTCCATCCCGGCGAAGTTTCGGCCCTCCCGTCGTTCGTCAGGCGCGTCGAGCCCGCCGTCGTCGCGCTGCGCGTGCGGAATGCCGAGGGCGCCACCTCCTCAGCGCGGCTTGGCAGTCGCCGCTTCGGTAGCGGCGTGATCTTCGATCAGCGCGGCTACGTGCTCACGGTGAGCTATCTGCTGCTGGACGCGGTGAAGATCGAGGCGCGCGGGCGCGACGGGCGCGCCGTGCCGGCGCGCGTGGTCGGCCTCGACCTCGACGCCGGCCTCGGCGTGGTCAAGCTCGAGGGCGACGGGCCGTGGCCCGCGGCGACGCTCGGTGATTCGAGCGTCGTCGTCCCCGGCGCGCGGACGGGCACCGTCGGCGTGGACGAGGACAATGATCTCGTCCAGGTGTCGGGCGCGGTGCACGCGGTGCGGCGGTTCTCGGCGTACTGGGAGTACATGCTCGACCGCGCGATCATCGTGGCCCCGGCGAGCCCGCAGTGGGGCGGCAGCGCCGTCGTGAACGAGCGCGGCGAGGTCGTGGGAATCGCCTCGCTCAGGCTCGGCGACCCGCCCCACGTGAACCTCGCGATCCCCATCGAGAAGTTCGTGCCCGTGAAGGACGAGCTGATCACGTCCGGCCGGATCGCGAGCCGGCCGCCGCGGCCGTGGCTCGGGCTCTACACCGTCAAGCTGCCCGAGGGCCTCGTGGTCAGCGAGCTGTCCCCGGTTGGGCCGGCGTCGCGGGCTGGGTTTCGTCAGGGCGATCGCATCCTGCGCGTCAACGGCGTGGCCATCGCCTCGCAGGAGGAGTTCTACGAGCAGCTCTGGTCCCGGCGTGCCGGCGACCTCATCGAGCTGGCCGTCCAGCGCGACAGCCAGGTGCACATCATCGCCGTGCCCTCGGTCGACCGCCACCGGCTCTATCCAGTGCGGTAGCCCCGTTCAGACGTTAGACTCCTCCTCAATGAAGGGTGCCGAGGACCCGTACCAGGGACGCGGCCTCATCGCCGACCCCATCCATCAATACATCCTGTACACCCGCCCGGGTGGGATCCCGGGCGAGGCGACCGAGCAGGACCTGATCGACACATCGTGGATGCAGCGGCTGCGCCGCGTGCCCCAGCTCCAGTCGGCGCGCTGGGTGTACCCGGCGGCGGAGCACAGCCGCTTCCAGCACTCGCTCGGGGCGATGCACCTCGCCGGACGCTTCGCGAAGCAGCTCTATCCGTCGCTGCGCGCGGTCTTCCCCGACGCGCCCTCGCTGGCGCTGATCGAGGAGCTCTTGCGGACGGCGGGCCTGGTCCACGACATCGGCCACGGCCCCTTCGGCCACTTCTTCGACGATAACTTCCTGGTCGATTACGAGCTGACCCACGAGCTGGTCGGCCAGCGGATCATCCGCGAGGAGCTGGCGGAGATCCTCCGGAGCCTCCGGCGGAGCCCGAGCGGCGCCTTCGCGGCCGGCGAGTCCATCGATCCGGAGTGGATCTGCTACCTGATGGGAAAGACCTACACCCAGCCGCTCGAGTCGCACCCGAATTGGCTGCCGCATCTGAAGCCGCTCCTCTCGGGCGTATTCACGGCCGACAACATGGACTACGTGCTGCGCGACTCCTACATGTGCGGCGTCGCGGTGGGGCCCATCGACATCGACCGGATCATCTACTATTCGTTCTTCTCGGAGCGCGGGCTGACGCTCGACCGGGCCGGGCTCCAGGCCTTCACGATGTTCCTGAACGCCCGCTTCTACATGTACACGAACGTGTACTACCACCGGACCACGCGGGGGATCGACCTCCACCTCAAGGAGATCTTCCGGGACACCATGCGGATCGCGTTCCCGTATGACCTGCGCAAGGAGCTCCACCCCTATCTCCATTTGACGGAATGGACGCTGCTCGAAGACGTCGAGCGGTGGCACGACGACGAGGACCCGGCCAAGAGGGCGCTTGGCGCCGAATGGCGCCACGTCCTCGACCGGAAGCTCAAATGGCGGATGTCGAGCGAGGAGGTTCTCGATCAGTTCGAGGCGCGTAAAGGACAGAGCTTCCTCGACGTGGAGACGGTGAAAAGGCGCGTGCGCACCTTCCTCCCCACGGCGCTGCGGGACGTCCCCTTCGAGATCGACATGGCGCTGCAGGACCCGCGGCCCCTGAATCCGCTCAAGATGGGCGATCGCCAGATCTACGTGTACGACTCGTCGACGAAGAACGTCTCCGAGGAGCCGCTGACGGAGATCCTGAAATACCTGCCGGGGAAGGTCGCGCAGTGCCGGATCTTCGCGATGACCCACGAGCACGACGCCGAGCTGGCTCGGGCATTGAGACGCGCGCTGAACGAGGAACCGTCCGCGATTTCAACCAACGTGTGAGCCGCGGAGACCACAACGCGATGCATCCGGGCGAAGCGATCTCGGTGAGGGGCCTCGCGGAGCTGGGCCTGGGCCTCTGAGTCCGCGTAGTATCATCGGACGGCCATGAGCTGGCGGTTCGTCTCGTTCGCCGCGCTGTTCGTCACCTGCCTCCTGACGGCCAACACGATGGCCGCCAAGCTCGTCACCGTCGGGGGCGTCGTCCTGTCGGCCGCGATTGTCATCTTCCCCGTGTCGTACATCGTCGGCGACGTGCTGACCGAGGTGTGGGGCTACGGGGCGGCGCGGCGCGTGATCTGGCTCGGCTTCGGGTGTAACGCGCTCATGGTCGCGGCGATCTGGCTGGGCGGCGAGATCCCCGCTGCGCCGTTCTGGAAGGGAGGAGCCGCGTACAGCGAGATCCTCGGGCAGACACCGCGGATCCTGGCCGCCTCCTTCGTCGCGTACCTCGCCGGAGAGTTCGCCAACTCCTTCGTCCTGGCGAAGATGAAGATCCTGACCCGGGGGCGCTGGCTCTGGACGCGCACGATCGGCTCCACGGTGGTCGGCCAGGCGCTCGACAGCGCGGTGTTCGTCGCGTTCGCCTTCGCCGGCAGGGTGCCATTGGGCGTACTGATCGGGATCATGATCGGGCAGTGGATCGCCAAGGTCCTCTACGAGGCGGCCGCAACGCCGCTCACGTACGCCGCGGTCGCCTGGCTGAAGGCGAGCGAGGGAACCGACATGTACGATCACGACACCGACTTCAACCCGATCCGGCTCTGACATGACCGACCGCCTGTATTGGCCGAGCTGGTTTTTCGCGGCCCTCCTGACCGGGATCGTCGCGGGCTTCATGCTCGGCCACGCGCTGATCCTCGCCCGGTTCCTGGACTGGCTGGTCCTTTCGGCGACGCCGGCGCTGAGCCAGGCATATCCGGCGTTCCGACGATCGACCGGGCGGTCGGGGCTCGACGCCTACTACGTGCTCGCCGGACTCCAGGTGGCTGGCACGAACGCGTTCCTGCTGGTCTCGCTCGTCGCGCGCCGGCATCGGGTCGCGGCGCTGGTGGCGGGCGTGGCGGGCTCGCTCTGGATCGTCGTGCACTACGCGTCGGGATTCGGGGCCCTCGAGGCAAGCGTCCTGCGGAGCGCGAGCAAGATCCCTCGTGAGGTCGTCGCCGGGTTCGTCCGCTGGAACGTGCCGGTTCATTTCTTTCACGCCGTGACACTGACAGTGGCGCTGGGCGCGCTCCTTTCGGTGCCCCTGGCGGCGCTGCGTCGGAGAGGCTAGTTCATGGAGAAGTTCCGGGGCGTCGACTACTACGGGATCGAGGGCCTCCTGTCCGAGGAAGAGCGGATGGTCCGCGACGCGGTCCGTGACTGGGTCGAGGCGGAATTCCTGCCCGTCGTCACCGAGCACCATCGCGCCGGCACCTTCCCAGTCTCGCTCATCCCCAGGCTCGGCGAGCTCGGCGTCTTCGGCGCGACGCTCACAGGATACGGCTGCGCGGGCCTCAATAACGTCGCCTACGGACTCATCATGCAGGAGCTCGAGCGGGGCGACTCCGGCCTGCGCTCGGCGGCCTCCGTGCAGAGCGGGCTCGTCATGTACCCGATCTACACCTACGGTTCGGAGGCGCAGAAGGAGGAATGGCTCCCCGCGATGGCGCGGGGCGAGAGGGTCGGCTGCTTCGGCCTCACCGAGCCCGATCACGGCTCCGACCCCGGCGGTATGAAAACTCGGGCCCGCCGCCAGGGCAACGTGTACGTCCTGAACGGTACGAAGCTGTGGATCACGAACGGCTCGATCGCCGACGTCGCCGTGGTGTGGGCGAAAGAGGATGATGGAGAAATTTACGGCTACCTGGTGGAGCGAGGAACACCGGGATTCTCAACCCTCGATATTCACGGCAAGTTCTCGATGCGGGCTTCGATCACCTCGGAGCTGTCGTTCCAGGACTGCCGAATCCCGCTCGCGAACAAGTTTCCGAACGTGAAAGGGCTCCGTGGCCCGCTCGGCTGCCTCAATCAGGCGCGCTACGGGATCGCCTGGGGCGCCGTGGGCGCGGCGATGGCGTGTTACGACTGGACGCTCCAGTACGCACAGCAGCGGATCCAGTTCGGCAAGCCGATCGCATCGTTCCAGCTCGTCCAGCAGAAGCTCGTCTGGATGATCACGGAGATCACCAAGGCGCAGCTCCTGTGTCTGCAGCTCGGCCGGCTCAAGGACGAGGGCCACGTCCGGGCGCAGCAGGTCTCGCTGGCGAAGATGAACAACGTCCAGATGGCGCTTGACAGCGCGCGGCTGGCGCGCGATGTCCTGGGCGCCGCCGGAATCGTGGACGAACACCCGGTGATCCGCCACATGATGAATCTCGAGACCGTCAACACCTACGAGGGCACGCACGACATCCACACGCTCATCATCGGCCGCGACATCACGGGCCTCGACGCGTTCGGGATGTGAGCATGAGCACCGGACGGGATCGACGGCGCCGGAGGGGTTCTTCATGCGAGTACTGATTGCGGATGACGACCAGGACGTTCGGGAGGTACTCGTCGAGACCTTCCGGGTGGCCGGCTTCGACGTGCTCGACGCGGCGAACGGGCTCGAGGCCCTGTTGTGCGTCAAGCGCGACCGCCCCGACGCCGTGGTGCTCGACCTCATGATGCCGCGGCTCGGCGGGGTCGAGGCGCTCAAGCGTATCCACGCCTTCAATCCCGGCATCAGGGTGCTCGTGGTCACCGGCGCTATCGATCCCGAGCTCCACCGACAAGCGACCGCGGCCGGCGCGGCCGGCGTGTTCACCAAGCCTGTGAATGCGACGGCGCTGGTGGCGGCGCTGACCGGCCCCCCACCGCCGGCTCCTCCGCCGGCGCAGACCTCCAAGGCGCCCGCCCCGGCCGTCGGCGCGCCGACGGGACGGGTCCTCGTGGTCGACGACAACCCCGAGGTGCGCGCGATGCTCGAGGACGTGCTGACCTCGCTGGGCTACGGGACGAGCACGGCGGCCGACGGCGCCGCGGCGGTGCGCGCGGTCCTCGCCGACGCGCCTGACGTCGTGCTGCTCGATGTCTACATGCCCGGGCTCAGCGGGGTCGGCGCGCTGCCGACGATCGTGGCGCTCGCCCCGAACGCCAAGGTCATCATGATCAGCGGAGTCGCGAACGAGGACGTCCTGAAGCGAGCGCTCGCCTTCGGCGCTCACGACTACGTCACCAAGCCGTTCGAGATTTCGAACCTCTCGCGGGCCATCGAGACAGCCCTGGCGATGCGGCGGCTCGAGACGGGCCCGGAACGCGCCACCTGATCCGCTGAACTCTGCCGGCTCACGCCACGCCAGGCTCAGCCTGGCCATTGCGGCGGTGACGCTCGCGGCCCAGAACGGTGTCCTCATGTCCTTCGCCGTTCTCTACCTCCCGCTGGTCGCCGAGTTCGGCGGCTCGCGCGGTGAGGTCGCGGCCGCGCAGTCGGTGTCGCTTTTGCTCGGCGGCTTCACGGGTCCGCTCGTCGGAGCGGCGTTTGACCGGTTCGGGCCGCGGCGACTCTTCCAGGGGAGCGCCGTGCTGGCCGCGGCCGCGCTCGTCGTGGCGAGCCGTGTCACGTCGCTACCGCTGCTGGTCCTGACCTATGGGCTGTGGGGCGGACTCGCGCTCGCGCCGCTCGGCAGCCAGACGAACATGACCGTCGCGGCGTTCTGGTACCCGTCGGCGCGCGGACGTGCGATCGCCGTCGTCGACCTGGGAACCGCCGTCGGTGCCGTCTGCTTCCTCCTGATCGGGCAGGCGCTCGTGACGGCGCTCGGCTGGCGAGCGACGCTCCTCGTGTGGGCGGCGATCCTCGTGCTCGTCGTCGTGCCGCTCAACGCGTTTCAGCGGCTGCCAGCGGTGCCAACCCACGGTTCGCCCGAGGGCGCGGCGGTCGAGCGCAGCGGCTCCACGGGCCCGCGGCCGGGAACGACGCTCGCCGACGCGCTCGGATCGCCCTCGTTCTGGTGGCTCGCGGCGACACGCTTCTTCGGCGCGTGCGCCTTCCCGGTCATGAACGTCCACATGGTCGCGTACGCGATCGGGCAGGGGATCGCGCCGGCCACATCCGCCGCGGCGCTCGGCGCCGTAAGTCTGGTGAGCCTCGCGGGGCGTCTCACGACCGGCGTGCTGTGCGACCGGCTCGGGCGGGCTCAGGCGCTGACGCTCGCTTACGCCAGCGCCGCGCTCGGCGTCGGCTGCCTTGCGGCGCTCGCCCTCACGGGTGCTTCGTGGTGGCTCGGCCTCTACGTCGTGCTCTACGGCATGGCCCAGGGCTCGTCAGGCATCGTCGCGTCCGCCCGCGCCGCGGACCTCTTCGCGGGGGCGTCGTTCGGCGCGATCTGGGGTTGGCTCACGCTCGCCGTGGGGCCGGGGGAGGCGCTCGGAGCGTGGCTCGGCGGGAAAGTCTTCGACGTGTGGGGCAGCTATTTCCCGGCGTTCGGCTTCGTCTGGCTGACGCTGGCGGCGGGCGTCGTCTCGATGTGGCGCGTGCGCCCGGCGCCGCGGGATCCTGGATCAGCCCGCGTTCGCTGATCGGACGGCCGAGGCGACGTACAGCTCGACCTCGTGGCCGTCGGGATCGCGCACGGAGAACGAGGTCGGCGTCTCGCCGAACGGCTCGAGGCCGTGCGTCTCCGCCCACCGGCGCGCCGCCGCGAGGTCGTCGAGGGCGGCGCCGACGTCGAACGCGATGTGGTAGACGATGCGCCCGCCCTTGCCGGTTCCGGTCTCCGCCAGCCCGAGAATGTCGCGGTAGAAGCGACGGGTCGCGTCGAGGTCGCGCACGAAGAGCGCGACGTGACCCAACTCGCGGATCGTCACCCGCTCCGATCGTGCGTCCATCGCGGAGTAGTGTAACATTGGGAGGTCATGGCTGATTCCAAGCCGGCGGCCTACATCGCGCCCGCCGTGCAGGCTCTCGTCGCGTCGACCACGGATCGCGTCCGACCCAACGCGAAGCTGATCGCGCTCTTGTCGCTCGGACATTTCGTCGTCGATCTCAACCAGGGATCGCTGCCGGCGGTGCTACCCTTTCTGAAATCGGCGCATCAGCTGTCGTACGCCTCGGCGGCGACGATCGTGCTCGCGGCGAACGTCGCCTCGTCGCTCGTGCAGCCCCTGTTCGGCTACTTCGCCGACCAGACGGCCCGGCGCTGGATGCTGCCGGCCTCGGTGTTCCTGACCGGCGTCGGGTTCGCGCTGATGGGGTTGGCACCCGGGTACGCGGCCCTGCTCGCGCTCGTGATCGTGATGGGACTCGGCGTTGCCGCGTACCATCCGGAGGCCTACAAGACGGCGACGAGCGTCGCCGGTGAGCGCAAGGCGACGGCGCTCTCGTGGTTCTCGCTCGGAGGCAACGTCGGCGTGGCGCTGGGCCCGCCCGTGATCACCGCGCTCGTCGCCGTTCTCGGCCTCGCGGGCAGCCTCGGCATGCTGGCGCCGACCCTCGTGGTCACCGCGCTCCTGCTCGCCGCGCTGCCCGCGCTCTCGTCGACCACCGCGCCCCGGGCCACCGCCGCGGCCGGGATGCGCGGCGCCAATATGCCCGGCGCGATGGCGCTGCTGATCCTCGTCGTCACGATCCGCTCGTGGGCGAGCCTCGGCTTCACGACGTTCGTGCCGTTCTACTACATCGATGAGCTCGGCGCCGATCCGCGGCTGGTCGGCCCGTTGCTCTTCGTCTTCCTCGGTGCCGGCGCGGTCGGCACCGTCGTGGCCGGGCCGCTCGCCGACCGCTGGGGCCATCGCGACTTCATGAAGTGGGTCCTCCTCGCGGCGCTGCCGTTCGGCATGCTCTTCCTGACGACGAGAGGCGTTCTCGCGTTCGTCATGCTCGGCCTGTTCGGCGCGATCCTGACGTCGAGCTTCTCCGTGTCCATCGTCCTCGGGCAGGCGTACCTGCCGCGCAACTCGGGCACCGCCTCGGGCCTGATCGTCGGCTTCGCAATCGGCGCCGGCGGCCTCGGCGTGGCGGCGCTCGGCTGGGTCGCGGACCGGCACGGATTGCCCGCGGCGCTCTGGATCAGCGCCCTGATGCCGCTCGCGGCGTTCGTGGCGACCCGTTTCCTTCCGGCTCCGAGCGTCCACGACG
The DNA here is from genome assembly GCA_003221655.1 of Candidatus Rokuibacteriota bacterium. Lineage (GTDB taxonomy): Bacteria > Methylomirabilota > Methylomirabilia > Rokubacteriales > CSP1-6 > AR31. The sequence continues at coordinate 10,893 of QHSV01000243.1, read as the reverse complement.
CCAGGTGAACGACGGGCTTCCCTTCCAGGACGGTGAGCAGGTCCTGCTCACCGATCAGCGCGGCAAGCGCCATCTGATCTTTCTCCGCAAGTCGGAGACCTTCCACTCCGACCGCGGCTGGGTGCCGCACGACGCGGTGATCGGCCAGCCCGAGGGCACCTGGGTGCGGAGCTCGATGGGGCTTCGCTATCTGGCGCTGCGCCCGACGCTGGCGGAGTACGTGCTGGAGATGCCGCGCGGCGCCCAGGTCATCTACCCGAAAGACCTGGCCATGATCCTCTTCTGGGCCGACATCTACCCGGGGTGCCGAGTCCTGGAAGCCGGCACCGGCTCCGGTGCCTTGACGCTCGCCCTCCTGCGGGCGGTGGGCCCCGAGGGCCGGGTCATCACCTACGAGCAGCGGGACGAGTTCGCGCGCCGTGCGCTGGCCAACATTCACATGCGGCTCGGTGAGGTGGCGAACCTGGCGGTCCGGCTCCGGCCCGTCGAAGACGGCCTCGGCGAGGAGGAGCCGGTCGACCGGGTGCTGCTCGACCTGCCCGAGCCCTGGAAGCTCACGAGCCTCGTTGCGGCAGCGTTGCGACCGGGCGGGATCTTTCTGTGCTATGTGCCGACCATCGTGCAGTCGCACCAGATCGCCGAGGCGCTCCAGCGCGAGCCCCACTGGGCGCTCGTCGAGACATTCGAAACGCTCTACCGGCCGTGGAACATCGAAGGCCAGTCGGTGCGGCCCTTCCACCGCATGGTCGCACACACGGGATTCATCACCGTCGCGCGACGGGTCGTGCCGGAGGAGAGCGGCGCGCCGGATGCGCGACTGCGCCGCCTCGCGCCCGAGGACGGAGAGCGATGATCACGCTGATGCGACGGTACCGGAAATCGCTTCAAGTCGGCCTTCTGGTCGTGATCGCGGCGTTCGTGGCCTCGCTGTTCGTGTTGGGTACGACCGGGTCGCGCGACGGCGCCGAGCCCCGCGACCGGGTCGCGACGGTCAACGGCGAGACCATCCCGCTCGAGCGCTTTCAGCGGCGCTACCAGTTGTACCTGGAGGCATACGCGCAGACTTACCGCGACCGTTTCTCGACGGAGATGGCCGAGCGTCTCGGACTGCCGCAGCAGGTCGTCGGCGACCTCGTCCAGGAGGCCCTGATCGTGCAGCGCGCCGGCGCCGAGGGACTGGCTGTCACGGACGAGGAGTTGAACGCTCGGATCCATGCGATCCCGGCGTTCCAGGAGAACGGGCGCTTCGTGCTCAACCGCTACCAGGAGGCCCTCAAACGGCGCGGGTTCACCGCCGCCGGGTTCGAGGGCGAGATCCGCCGCGAGCTCACGCGCGCGAAGGTGGAGTCCGCGGTCCGGAGCGGCGTCAAGGTCTCAGAGGCCGAGCTCGAGCAGCAATTCCGTCTCCGGCGCGAAGAGGTCCGCGCGGCGTGGGCCTTGGTCGAGCTGGCGCCGATCGTCGCCGCCACCAGCGTCACCGACGAGGAGCTCGCCGCGTATCTCACTCAGCACTCCGACGAGTTCCGTCAGCCCGACCGACGGCGCGTGCAGTACGTGACACTGAGCCGGAAGGATTTCGAGACGGCGGCGACGGACGTGGAGGTCGAGAAGTTCTACCACGAGCACATCAAGGAGTTCGAGAGCCCGCGTCAGGTCCGCGCCGCGCACGTGCTTGTCCGTGTCCCCGAAACAGGGGGGAGCGAGGCGGAGGATAAGGCGCGGGCCAAGGTCGTGGACGTCATCCGCCGGGCGAAGGCGGGCGCGGACTTCGGCAAGCTCGCGCAGGAGGTCTCGGAGGATCCCGGGACGGCGCCGCGCGGCGGCGATCTCGGGCTCGTGAGCCGTGGCGAGGTGGTGCCGCAGTTCGAGCAAGCGCTGTTCGCGTTGATGAAGGGTGAAGTGTCGCCCGAACCGATCCGGACGCCGTTCGGCTTCCATGCGATCAAGGTGTTCGAGATTCAGGAGGGTGGGCGCAAGCCTCTGAAGGATGTCGCGCCCCAGATCCGGAGTCGGCTCTCGGCCGAAGTTGCGGACCGGGCGGCGAAAGCGAAGGCCGACCAGATCCGGCCGGAGCTGCAGGCCGCCAAGGATTTCATGGCCGAGGCGAAGAAGCTCGGACTCCAGCCGATCGAGACGACCATGGCCCGTCTCGACCGAGTGGCGGGGCTCACGGCTCCCGATTCGCTCGAGGAGGCGGCGTTCGCGCTCGCCCTGGGCGGTGTCTCGACTCCGGTGCAGACGCCGGCGGGCCTCGTCGTCCTCAAGTCCGTGGAGGCCATCGGCGCTGGTGTACCCCCGCTCACCGAGATCAAAGACAAGGTGGCCACGTCGGCTAAGCGCCAGAAGGCGGAGACGGCCGCCCTGGAGCGGGCGAAACGGCTCGCCGCCGACGCCCAGACGGGCGACCTGGCCGGCGCCGCGAAGAAGGCGGGCGCGGTCACGGGCGAGACGGCGCGCTTCTCGCGCGCCAAGCCGGCCGAGCGACTGCCGGCTGACGCGATGGTGGCGGCGCTACAGACCCCTGCCGGCCAGCTGAGCGCGCCGGTCAAGGCCCAGCAGGGCTACTACCTGGTGAAAGTGCTCGAGCGCGTGCCGCCCGACATGGGCGGGCTCGCGGCGGAGCGCGACAAGCTCCTGAAAGAGGTGCTCGCGCAGAAGCAGAGCCTCGCGTGGGAGTCCTGGCTCACCGGAGCCCGCGCGAACGCGAAGATCGAGACACACTTGCCCGCGTCGCGCCGGGGGTGAGCCCTTCAGATCCTTTGGGTGTGTCGGTCCGGAGCCGTGTACACTATGTGCCGCCTGGTGAATCGTCGGTTCAACTGAACCCGACCTTCACTGTAGGTCGCGACCCGAGCTTCTTCCGAGTTCTGGTCGTGCACGGGGGCGGAAGTCGGTAAAGGACAATCCCCATGACTGTCAAGCTCTTCGTCGGTGGCCTCTCGTTCTCGACCTCCAGTGAGCGCCTGCGCGAAGCCTTCGCCGGCTTCGGCGAGGTCCAATCGGCGACCGTCGTGATGGATCGCGACACCGGGCGGTCGCGCGGCTTCGGGTTCGTCGAGATGGCGACCGGCGAAGACGCGAACACCGCCGTCTCCCGGCTCAACGGCACCGAGCTCGATGGTCGTCAGATCAAGGTCGAGATCGCGAAGCCGGCCGGCTCGGGCGGCGGCGGTGGCCAGCGCCGCGGTGGCGGCGGCTTCGGCGGTGGGCGCGGCGGTGGCGGCGGGTGGCGCGGCGACCGGTGAGATCGTCGTGCACGTGATGGCGCTCTCGACGCCGAGTCGGCCCGGCTGGCGGTGGCGTATCGTCAATTACGCGGGCGAGCTCGTCGAGGAGTCACGCGATGTGTTCGGCACGATCGCCATCGCCGTCGCCGAAGGGACGCGACGGCTCGAGCAAATGAACACGGTGGATCGGTCCGAGCCCCCGCGACCGTACCGCTCCACCTCGCACTTGCGTGGCCGATGGCGAGTCTGACCCGGGCGAAGGTCGAGGTGTCGGACAACCAGATCGAAGCCGCCCTGAAGACCCTCAAGAAGGTGATGCTCAAGGGGGGACTCTTCCAGGAGATGAAGCGGCGAGCGTACTACGAGAAGCCTTCGGTCAAGCGCAAGCGGAAGCAGGCGCAAGCCCGCAAGAAGCGGCGGCGAGCCCTCAAGCGGTCGCGAGTCGAGGACGAGGATTAATTGAAGATCGGGGGGAGCGGTGCTCGCTCCCCCCGATTTCCCCCCACCGGGATCACTCGCCGACCGGTGAATCATCGTGGCGCCGACACAGCAGGCGCTCGAACGTCCGGCACCCTCCCCTTCAGCAAACCATACCGGGGCTCGTGCTAAGTTAAGGGGCCATGGCCGTCCAGCGCACGCCGATGACCCGTCCCGGCTACGACCGACTCCGCGACGAGCTCGACCGGCTCAAGCGCGTCGACCGCCACGCGATCACCAAGGCGATCGCCGAAGCGCGGGCGCACGGAGACCTCTCCGAGAACGCCGAGTACCACGCCGCGCGCGAGAAGCAGAGCTTCATCGAGGGACGGATCGCGGAGCTCGAGACGAAGGTTGGAAGCGCCGAGGTCATCGATCCGCCGACCTCGGGTGATCGCATCACGTTCGCCTCGACGGTGCTGCTCGAGGACGAGAGCGGAAAGGAGATCCGCTATCAGATCGTGGGCTCCGACGAGACCGAGCCCGCCCGCGGACGCATCTCGATCCTGTCGCCGCTGGCGCGCACGCTCATCGGCAAGAGCGTGGGCGACCGGGTGACGGCGCAGCTGCCCGGCGGCCCGAAGACGTTCGCCATCGTCAAGGCGAACTTCCCCTGGGCGGACTGAGGCGATAGCATGCCGACCGTGCGCGTCGACGACGGGGTCAGCCTCCACTACGAGGAGTCGGGTCAGGGACTGCCGCTGGTCTTCGTCCACGAGTTCGCGGGCGATCACCGGAGCTGGCACCTGCAGATGCGCTTCTTCTCACGTCGCTACCGGGCGATCGCGTTCAACGCCCGCGGCTATCCGCCGTCCGATGTTCCCGACGACGCGAAAGCGTACTCGCAGGATCGCGCCGCCGAGGACATCCGGGGCATCCTCGACGGTCTGAAGATCCCGAGGGCGCACATCTGCGGCCTCTCGATGGGCGGTTACGCGACGCTGCACTTCGGTCTCCGGCACCCGGACCGCGCCCTCTCACTGGTCGTCGCCGGCGCCGGCTACGGCAGCGTGCCGGGCGATCGCGAGAAGTTCCGCCGGGATACCGAGGTGGTCGCCCGGCGCTTCGAGGAGGACGGGATGGTGCGGACGGCCGAGATGTACGCGAAGGGCCCGACGCGCGTCCAGTTCATGGAGAAGGACCCGTTCGGCTGGCGCGAGTTCCACGCGCAGCTCGCGGACGGATCGGCCCGCGGTCACGCCCTCACGCAGCGAGGCGTGCAGATGATGCGGCCATCGATCCTCGACCTCGGGCGCGAGCTCGAGCGGCTCGAGGTGCCGACGCTGATCATGACCGGCGACGAGGACGACCCGTGTCTCGAGCCGGCGATCTTCATGAAGCGCAAAATCCCGACGGCGGGGCTCGTCGTCCTCCCCAAGTCGGGCCACACGATCAACCTGGAGGAGCCCGAGGTCTTCAACCGGGCCGTGCTCGATTTCCTCACGGCGGTGGACGCGGGCAAGTGGACGCGACGCAATCCCGCCTCCCAGACGGGCTCGGCCATCCTGCCCACGGAGACACCCTGATGTCACTACCTCTCGAAGGCTACACGGTCCTGGATCTCACCCGCGCGCGCTCCGGCCCGACCGCGGTCCGCCAGCTCGCCGACATGGGGGCGAACGTCATCAAGGTGGAGGCGCGCGAGGAGATGGAGGGCGACTCCACCGCGCTCGGCTTCGACTTCCTGAACCTGCACCGGAACAAGCGCGCGATGACGCTCGACCTCAAGCACCCGCGCGGGGTCGAGATCATCAAGCGGATCGCCGCGCGCGCCGACGTCGTCGTCGAGAACTTCCGGCCGGACGTCAAGAAGCGGCTCGGCATCGACTACGAGGCGCTGTCGAAAATCAATCCGCGCCTCGTCTACGGCTCGATCTCGGGCTTCGGCCAGACAGGCCCGTACGCCGACCGGCCGGGCTACGACCAGATCGCCCAGGGCATGGGCGGGCTCATGTCCATCACCGGGCTGCCCGGTCAGGGGCCCGTGCGCGTGGGCATCCCGGTGGCGGATCTCACCTCCGGGCTGTATCTCGCGCAGGGCATTCTGGTCGCGCTGCTCGAGCGCGAGCGCTCCGGGAAGGGCCAGTGGGTGCACACGTCGCTCCTGCAGGCGATGGTGACGATGCTCGACTTCCAGGCGGCGCGCTGGCTCATCGACCGCGAGATCCCGCCCCAGGCGGGCAACGATCACCCGACCGGCATCCCGACGGGTGTGTTCACCACCGCCGACGGCCACATCAACATCGCCGCGTCCGGACAGACGATGTACCGCCGGCTCTGCACGGCGATCGGCGCCCCCGAGCTGATCGACGACCCGCGCTTCAAGACACTGGCCGGCCGGTCGAAGAACCGCAAGGCGATGAATGCCGAGCTGGACAAGGTGCTCGTGAACAAGTCGAGCGCCGAGTGGATCGAGGCGCTCAACCGTGAGGGGGTGCCCTCGGGCCCGATCCTCAACGTGAAGGAGGTCTTCGAGAACGAGCAGATCCGGCACCTTGGCATGGCCCAGCCCGTGCGCCATCCCGAGCGCGGCGAGATGCTGGTCCAGGGGCTCCCGGCCGCGCTCTCGCGCACGCCCGGCGCGATCCGCCGCGCCGCGCCCACCCACGGCGAGCATACCGACGAGATCTTGCGCGAGCTGGGGTACAGCATCGACGAGATCGCGATCCTGCACAAGGACGCCGTGGTCTAGTCGTGAGAACGGTGCGACAGATCCCCGACGAAGGAGAGAGCATGGACGGCCAACGAAGCCTCGCCCGCGGGTTCATGCGGGCCCCCGCGGTCATAGCGCTGTGCCTTCTGCTCGCCGTCAGCCTCGTCGGGCGAGCCGACGCCCAGGCGAAGCCCGAAGGCGAGATGCGCTGGGCGCTCTACGTGACGGTCGCCCCGGCCTGGCTCGATCCAGGAGAGGTGCAGGGCTTCATCACGCCGTTCTGGATCCAGTACGCGCTCCACGATGCGCTCGTGAAGCCCATGCCCGGCAACATCATGACGCCGAGCCTGGCCGAATCGTGGACGCTCAGCCCCGATCAGCGGACCTACGAGTTCAAGCTCCGCCAGGGTCTCAAGTTCCACAACGGCGACCCCTTCACCGCCGAGGACGTGAAGTTCAGCTTCTATCGCGCCAAGAGCTCCCGGGTCCTCAAGGAGAAGGTCCGCGACGTGGAGATCGTGGATCCCTACCGCGTGCGGTTCCATCTCCACGAGCCTTTCCCCGACTTCATGGCGTTCTACGGGACCCTGGCGACCGCGTCGAGCTGGATCGTGCCCAAGAAGTACGTCGAGAAGGTCGGCGACGACGGGTTCAAGAAGCAACCAGTCGGCCTCGGGCCGTACAAGTTCGTGAGCAACACCCCCGGCATCGAAATAGTCATGGAAGCCAACGAGAGTTACTGGCGCAAGATGCCCTCGGTGAAGCGTCTCGTCTTCAAGAGCGTGCCGGAGCCGACCACACGGGCGGCGATGCTGAAGAAGGGCGAAGTGGATATCGCCTACCTCTTGGACACGCCGGCGGCGATGGAGCTCAAGCGGGATCCCAACCTCAAGGTGGTGTTTTCCGGTGCGATCGGGATCCACTTCCTCGACTTCTTCGACCAGTGGGACCCGAAATCTCCGTGGCACGACCGGCGAGTGCGGCTGGCTGCCAACTACGCGATCGACCGTCGATCGCTGAACGAGGCCGAGAATCTCGGCGCCTCCCGTCTCACGGGCGGCATGGTCCCCCGCAAGTTCGAGTTCGCGCTCGCGCTGGAGCCCTATCCCTACGATCCTGCGAAGGCGAAGCAGTTGCTGACCGAGGCGGGCTACCCGAACGGCTTCGATGCCGGGGACTTCTATCCCTATCCCCCCTATTTCTCGATGGGGGAGGCGGTCGCCACCAATCTCGCGACGGTGGGCATCAAGACGAAGATCCTCACGATGGAGCGCGGAGCGTTCCAGAAGGCGTGGCTGTCGAAGAAGCTGAAGGGGGTCTGTTTCTGCGTCCACGCGCCGTACGGCAACGCGGCCTCGCGGATGGCCGAGTTCGTGCCGATCGAAGGATCGTTCGCGCGCGGCGCCGATCCCGACGTCGAGGCGCTCTACAGGCAGCAGGCGCGGGAGACGGACCGGAAGAAGCGCGAGGTGCTGCTCCACCAGATCCAGCAGCTCCTCCACGAGCGGGTGCGGTTCGGCCCGATCTGGGAATATATCTGGCCGAGCGGGATCGGGCCGCGCGTGGCGGACCCGGCCTTGATGAAGATCGACCCGTACCCCTGGTCGGCGCCTTACGAGGACGTGACGCTCAAGAAGTAGCGATCGAGCCGACGGCGTCGTCGCCGCTCAGCGGAGCGCGTCGCGCAGCTCGCGCGTGAGGACCTCGACGGTCCCGCGCGTGCCGCCGGCGAGCTTCAGCTTCCACTCGCCCTCGGTCTCGAAGCGCCGGTCGCGCAGCCGCTCGCCCCAGGGCTTGATCGCCTCACGGATCGCGTTGAGGTCGAATGGGTCGCGGCGCAGCTCGCGGGCGCGCGCCATCACGTCGGGCGCCGCCCGGATGAACGCGCGGAGCGCGGCGCCCGTCTTGATCGAGTACTTGCGGCCCGCCCACGCAGCGGGGAAGGTGGTCGAGAGGGCCTTGATGTAGTTCAGGAAGAAGCGCTTGGCGCCGCCCCGGAGCTCCTGGAGCTTGCCACCGCTGCCGACCTTCTCGACGGTCTCGAGGAAGTCCACGATCTCCTCGGCCAGCGGCGCCTGGCTCACGCGGCCGCGTCCGGTGCCGAGCATCTTGATCTCGCCGTGGAGCGGCGAGGTGTCGTCCTCGTTGAGCGAGCGGATCACGTCGTGGGCGAGCGCCTGGTTCGCGTCGGGGTAGAGCTTGCGGCCGGCCAGGCTGATGATGTGCGACGGGTTCAGCCGTGTGTGCTTCGCGTTGATCGTGACGAACAGCTCGACGATCTGGCGGGCGTCGAGCGAGTCGAAGAGCACCGCCGGGACCTCGATGTTCATGTTCTCGCCCGCCTGCGAGAGCGCGTGCAGCGCGAGGAGCCGATGCTGGCCGTCCAGCACGCGCAGCACCCCGTGCTCCTCGGGAATCTGGAGCAGGCCGAGGTCGTGCTGGCCGGCGACGGGCGTGAAGGTGAAGCGCTTCTCCGAGGTGATGATGACGGCGCCGGGAATGGCGGGGAGCGTCGCCGCGTCCTTGCACTCGCGATAGTAGGCGACCAGCTCGTCGATCTTGCGGCGGATGACCGGCCGCTGGTAGGCCGCCTCGCTCTCGCCGATCCGCTTCTCGAGACTGTCCCAGTTGACGCGCGACCGGTTCATCCGGCTCTTCTTCGCCGGCTCGTTCTTCGGGCCGCCTGAATAGCCGAGGACCTCGAACTTCACTAACCGGTCGATATCCTTGGCAGAAAGGCCGGCCTGGTAGAACTCCACCCCAAACTGTTTCACGCGGCGGGTCGGGACGGTAATCATGGGCTTTGGAGTCTAGCTTATCAGCCAAACCCCTGTCAACAGAGGGGTTTTCACCCGTTTAGACACCTGAAGTTCGGTAAGATCACCCCGTGAGCGGCCCGGCCATCGCCCTCGTCGTCTGCGCCGCGGTGCTACACGCCATCTGGAACGCTCTGGCCAAACGCGCGGCCAACCAGTTCGTCTTCCTCTGGTCCTCCGTGTCGCTGGCGACTCTGCTCTTGCTGCCGTTCGGCCTCGTGCGATTCCCCTTCGAGGGCACGGCGGCGGCCGGCCTACCGTTCGTCGCCGCGAGCGTCGCCATCCACGCCCTGTACTTCTACGCACTCGGCCGCTCGTACCGGCACGGTGACTTCTCGCGCGTCTACCCGATGGCGCGCGGGCTCGGCGTCGCGCTGGTTCCGGTCATCGCGCTGCCCGTGTTCGGCGAGCGGTTGTCGTGGCTCGGCGCGCTCGGGGTGGGCCTCGTCGTCCTCGGGATCGCCGCGTTGAGCGTCACTCCTTCGGCGGTGCCCGCGTCGGCCGCCAAAGGGATAGGCGCGGGGACCGCGTGGGCGCTCGTGACAGGCCTGACCATCGCGGCCTACTCGCTCGTCGACAAGGCCGGCGTCGCCCGCCTCCATCCGATGCCCTACATCGCGCTCATGGGGCTCGGCCTGAGCGCGCTGCTCGCGCCCGTCGTCCTCGCGGATCGCTCCGCGCTCGCCCACGAGTGGCGGCGCCACTGGCGGACGATCCTCGTCGCCTCCGCGATGAACCTGACGAGCTATCTGCTCGTCCTCTTCGCCTTCCGCCTCTCGAAGGTCGGCTACGTGGTGGCGTCGCGCGAGCTGTCGATCCTGTTCTCGGCATTCATCGGGAGTCTCTGGCTCCGCGAGGGGCGGCTCGCGCCCCGGCTCGCCGGCGCTTCAGTCGTGCTCGCCGGCGTGGTCTGTATCGCGGTGGCGCGTGACTAGAGCGAGGGCGTCTGACCGACGGGGCTTACGTGAGGTCGAACGTCTCGGCGGCCAGGCCGGCGATGTGGCGGCCGATCGCGAGCGAGGCGGTGGCCCCGGGAGACGGCGCGTTCAAGACGTGGATCGCGTCCGCCTCGGCGACGATTCGGAAATCGTCGACCAGCGAACCGTCCGGGCTCACGGCCTGCGCGCGGACGCCGGCACCGCCGCGCGTGACGTCCTCGGGGCGCAGGGCGGGCACGAGCCGCTGGAGCGCCTGCACGAAGGCCCCCTTGCTGAGCGAGCGGTACATCTCGTAGCTGCCCATGCGCCAGTAGCGGCGGGCCATCTGCCAGAAGCCGCGGTAGGCGAGCGTCCCGGCCAGCTCGCTCGGGCTCACGCGGCCGAAGCGGTAGCCCTCGCGCGCGAACGCGAGCACGGCGTTCGGGCCGGCCTCGACCTCGCCGTGCACGGTCCGCGTCAGGTGAACGCCGAGGAACGGAAATTCGGGATCGGGGACCGGATAGATGAGCCCGCGGACGATGTCCCGGCGCTCCGGGCGGATCATGTAGTACTCGCCGCGGAACGGGATGATGCGCACGTCGACCCGTGCGCCCGCCATCCGCGCGACGACGTCCGAGTACAGGCCGGCGCAGTTCACGAGTCGTCGCGCCCGGACGACGGTGCGCGGTGTGGCGATGTCGATCGCGCCGGCGGTGCGCGCGATCGACGTCGCGCGGGCGCTCGTCTCGATCACGACGCCGCGCGCGGTCAGCTCGTGCGTCATGGCCGCGGCCACCTCTTTG
>QHSV01000216.1 GCA_003221655.1 Candidatus Rokuibacteriota bacterium | reverse complement strand
AAGGAGGACGTCTACCTCGTCCTCGGCGACTTCGCTCGGGACGGCACGCAGGCGACCATCAAGCTCCAGGTCAACCGTCTCGTGAGCTGGATCTGGATCGGCGGCGTGGTGCTCACGCTGGGCGCGCTGCTGGCGATCCTGCCGGAGCGACGTACGCCCGCGTGAGGCGGCTCTGGCGCTGGCTGATCCCGCTCGCGGTACTCCCCGTGCTGGCGCTGCTCGCCTACGGGTTCCGGGTCGACCCGCGCGACATCCCCTCGCCGCTCATCGGACGGCCGGCGCCGGCCTTCGGGCTCGCGACGTTCGAGGGCACGCCACTCAGCCTCGCGGCGCACCGCGGAAAGGTCGTCGTCCTGAATTTCTGGGCATCGTGGTGTCAGCCCGCCTGCTACGAGGAGGCGCCGATCCTGGAGCGGAACTGGCGTGAGTACCGGGATCGCGGAGTCGTCGTGGTCGGCGTGGACATCCAGGATCGGCGAGAGGCGGCGGAGAAGTTCGTGCGCGAATTCGGCCTGACGTTCCCGAACGCCCAGGACCTGACCGGCGCGGTGTCAGTGGACTACGGCGTGTACGGCGTACCCGAGACGTTCTTTCTCGACCGGCAGGGACGCACCCGTTTCAAGCATGTGGGCGCGGTCACCGACGCCGTGTTCCGCGCGAACGTCGACCGGCTCCTGGCCGAGCCCGGGTCACCATGAGTCGCCTAGGGTTACGGCTCCTCACGTCGCTGTTCTTCCTCAGCGCAGCGGTGTCGCCCGTCACCGCGCAGCCGGCGGCGCCGGTGAGCGAGGAGACCGTGCACGAGGTCGCCGCTCAGCTCCGATGCGTCGTCTGTCAGAATCTCTCCGTGGCCGACTCGCCCTCCGAAATGGCGAGTCAGATGCGCGCGATCATCCGCGACCGGCTTGCCGCGGGCGAGCGTCCGGCGGAGGTTCGGCAATACTTCGTGGACCGATACGGCGAGTGGATCCTCCTGTCACCCCCGCGCCGGGGATTCAACCTCCTCGTCTGGCTCGTTCCGCTTGTGGCGGTCGGCGTCGGGCTCGTGACCGTGGCCGTTCTCGTTCGGCGATGGACGCGCCACCTTCGCGACCACAGGCCGACCCGGGTGGACGTGGACCCAGCGATGAGCGAGCGCATCCGGCGCGAAGTGGAAGGCGAGTAAAGTCTGTGACGGGACTCCTCGTCGTCTCGATTGCGGTCGGGGTCCCGGCGCTTCTCTTCACGCTCTGGCCCCTGCTCCATCCGGATGCGCGGGGCCGGACCTTCCTTCCCCTTCCCGCGGACCATCGCCAGCAGCTCGCGGAGGAGAAGCGCGCGGCCCTCGCGGCGCTGCGCGAGCTCGAATTCGAGCACGCCGCCGGCCACGTCTCGGACGCCGACTTCGCCGACCTCCGCGCTCGGTACGAGGGCGAGGCGGCCGCGATCCTCACGGCGCTCGATCAGCTGGGTCCGACCGACTCGGCGCCCACGAGGGCCGGGACGCGCGCGCCCAGCGGGTCGGCGTGGCGGCACCCGGTCGCGCTCGGGACCGCCGCGCTCTGCCTGGTCGCGTTCGGAATCGCGGTGGGCGTCGGCATCGTGCGGTACACCGAACCAGATCCGATGGCCGGCCAGCCTCCGACGGGCTCGCGGCCGCTCGCGGCGCTCCCCACGGAGGCGCCGCCGGCGACAGGCGCGGGAGGACGCGTGCCTCCCCCCGAGGTGCTGCGCGGCATGCTGCAGGCCGCGCGCGCGAGTCTGGGGCAGGGGCGGTACGGCGAGGCGATCGCCGCGTACCAGGCGGTGCTCAAGCGTGACCCGAACAACGTGGACGCGATGACGCACCTCGCGCTGATCGTGGCAATCGGCGGGGGCCCCGAGCACGCCGACCGCGCGCTCGAGACGTTCGATCGCGCGCTGGCGATCGATCCGAACTACCTGCCGGCGCTCCTCTACCGAGGGCAGGTGCTCTACGAGGCCAAGCAGGACGTGGCCGCGGCCATCGGCTCGTGGGAGAAATTCGTCGCCCTGGCCCCGCCCGGTGAAGACCGGGACCGCGTCGCGAAGATGATCCGCGACGCTCGCGGTCAGCGCTGACGCCGCGCGGCCTCAGCGCTTCTCGGGGACCTTGAAGGTGCGTTCGTGCTTCAGCGGGATCGCGAAGACTTCCTCGCCCTGATACACGATCACTGGCCAGTTCCAGCGCACGCTGACGTCGAGCGTCCGCCCCTCGTCGGACACGGAGACGGTGCGGTCGCCGACCCTGATGCCGCTCGCCGCCACCTTCTTGGCGATGTCCTCCTTCACCCGGGTCGCGCGCTCCTCGCGCTCGGTCCTCGACGCCCGCTCCGCGACGACCTCTTCGACCATGCTGGTGATCTCCAGGTAGGACGACAGGGCCATCGCGCCCGTGTAGAAGACGTAGACGCACCCGATCGCGATCAAGACCCAGAAGAGAGCCTTCATCCCGTCGCACCGGGAAGATAGACCCAGATCTTGGCGGCCGCCGGCAGGCCGAGCGCGATGGTCCGGCCGTCGCCCGTCGCCGTGATGGTTCCGGCCCAGGGCGCGACCTCGGTGATCTTCAGCCGTCGCCCCGGACGCACGTCGTTCTTCCAGAGGTGCTCGAGCAGCTTCTTGTCCGCCTCCGCCTCCTCGGTGATGCGCTCGACCACGACGGTGGTCCCCTCCTTCGCCTGGGCGAGCGGGAAGGGTTCCACGCGGGGTGGCTTGGCCATCCCGGGAATCGGGTTGCCGTGCGGGCATGTGCTCGGCATGCCCAGGAGCTCCGCCAGACGGTCCTCCACGCGCGGCGAGAGCGCGTGCTCGAGACGGTGCGCCTCCTCATGGGCATCCGTCCAGTTGAGACCCAGGGTGTCCGTCAGCCAGCGCTCGAGGAGACGATGGCGCCGGGCCATCACCTCGGCGATCTGGCGCCCCCGGGTGGAGAGCGTCAGCTCCTTGCCACGTCCGATCTTCACGTATCCGCCCCGGGCCATTCGATGGATCGCCTCGGTCACGGCGGGAGCGGAGATCGCCATGTGCTTGGCCAGCCGCGCGCCGATCACGGGCTTGCCGCTGCCGGTAAGGTCGTAGATCGCGGCGAGGTAGTCTTGGACGGACGCCGTCGTGTCCTTCGTGGCGGTGGCGACTTTTAGGAATGACGATCGTTGCATCTTAAGCCTACCTAATAGAAAGCTTGAAGGGTTGTCCGCCAGTATAGCGTCACTCGAACTCGCGCGGCAAGAAGGGAGCGCCCTGCGTCCTCTGTCCTCGGCCTGGACCATCGCCGCCGTCGGCATCGCCTCGGTGATCGCGGCGCTGAGCCTGGCCGGCTCGTCTCGCTCGCGCACCCCGCGCGCGAGATCTGGACCCACCTCTGGCGAACGCAGCTCGTGGAGCTGCTCGGCAACACCTTGGCGCTGGTGGCCGGTGTCGGCGCAGGGACGCGGGAGTGACGCCGCTCCCAACCGGAGCTGGCTTCGCACTCCTCGCCCTCGCGTTCGTCCTGCCGGTCGTCCAGTTGATCGTCTGGGCTCGCGACCCAAGCGGCCGTCGGCGCGCGTCCTCGTTCATGACGCTCCTCGGCGACACGCCACGAGGCTGCATCCCTCGGCCCTGGTACGCTCCTCAGCGCGGGCGGCATCGATGGGCTACGCGGTGCCCGGCGCCGTAATCGTGGTCGGGGTCCTGGTGCCGCCGGCGTGGCTGGATCGCGCCGTCGGCCACGCCACAGGGCGCTCGGTCATTCGGCGAGGCGTGCTGACGGACCTACCGCGGGGATGGCTGGCCGGAGGGCGAGCTCATCGGGTGCCTGCCGCGACCCGACGGTAATTACTGCGTGGCGACGGCGTCCGCTAGTCTGCGCGCGAGCAAAGCTGACTACACGGGTCGCGGCAGGCACCCGATGAGCTCGCCCTCCGGCCAGATCCGGCGCCGCGGAGGATGTTATGCTTCGTTCCATGACGCGCGCCGACGCTGCGCAGCGCATCACGGATCTGCGCGAGCGGATCCACCACCACGACTACCTCTACTACGTCGAGGCGCAACCCGAGGTCTCCGACGCCGAATACGATGCTCTCATGCGCGAGCTCCGCGAGCTCGAAGCGTCCTTCCCCGATCTCGTCACTGCGGACAGTCCAACGCAGCGGATCGCCGGCACGCCGACGGACATCTTCAAGCCGGTGGAGCACCACGCCGCCATGCTCTCGCTCGACAACGCGACCTCGTCCGACGACCTCCGCGAATTCGAGACGCGGATCGGCCGAGCCCTTCCGGGCGCGACGTTCAGCTACGTGTGTGAGCCGAAGATCGACGGTCTCGGCGTCGCCCTGCTGTACGAGCAGGGCCGCTTCGTCCGCGGCGCGACGCGGGGCGACGGCCGTACCGGCGAGGACATCACCCCCAACCTCCGGACGATCCGCTCCATCCCGCAGGTGCTGCGGCGCGGCGCCCTGGCGACCGCCGCAGTCCTCGAGGTGCGCGGAGAGGTGTTCATGCCGCGCGCGGAGTTCGCGAAGCTGAATCGCGCGCTGGAGGAAGCCGGAACGCCGACGTTCGCGAACCCGAGAAACGCCGCCGCGGGCGCCGTGCGCCAGAAGGACCCCGCGGTGACGGCGCGCCGGCCGCTCGACATGTTCCTCTACCACGTGAGCCGCGCGGACGGACACGCCTTCGCTTCCCACTGGGACACGCTCGACGCGCTTCGCGTCGCCGGGTTCAAAACCAACCCCCGGGCCGAGCGCTGTCAGACCCTCGACGCGGTCGTCGCGTGCTGCGAGCGGCTGGAGCGGGACCGCGACGCGCTCGGCTACGACGCGGACGGTGTGGTGGTCAAGGTCGATGCCCTCGAGCATCAGCGGCGGCTCGGCTCCACGACCCACCACCCTCGCTGGGCGATCGCGTTCAAGTTCGCGGCGCGCCAGGCGACGACCCTGGTCGAGGCGATCGAGGTGAACGTGGGCAAGACGGGCGCGCTCACGCCAACGGCCAAGCTCTCCCCTGTCGAGCTGGCCGGCGTGACCATCCGCAACGTCAGCCTGCACAACGAGGACGAGATCCGGCGGAAGGATATCCGCATGGGCGACACTGTCTTGATCGAGCGCGCGGGCGACGTGATCCCGTACGTCATCCAGGTCGTGCTCGCCAAGCGGCCGGCCGACACCCAGCCATTCACCTTCCCGTCCCAGTGCCCGGCGTGCGGCGGCGTCGCCTTCCGTCCCACGGGTGAAGCGTACTGGCGCTGCACCAACAGCGCCTGCCCCGCCCAGCTCAAGGAGCGGCTGCATCACTTCGGGTCGCGGCGGGCGATGGACATCGAGCACCTGGGCGACAGCACGATCGAGCAGCTGGTCGGCACGGGTCGGGTGAAGGATTTCGCCGACCTCTACACGCTGACCGGCGCCGAGATCGGCGCGCTCGATCGGTTCGCCGAGAAGTCGGCCGAGAATCTCGTCCGGGCCATCGGCGCGTCCCGCGAGCGCGGTCTGACCCGCCTGCTCAACGCGCTCGGCATCCGGCTCGTCGGCGAGCGCGTCGCCCAGCTGCTGGCGACGCGCTACGGCAGCCTCGAAGCCATCGCTGCGGCATCGGAGTCAGAGCTCGGCGAGGTGCATGGCATCGGTGAGGAGATCGCGCGATCGATCGTGGCGTTCTTCAAGGACCCGACCAATCAAAGGGTGATCGAGAGACTCCGGGCCGTGGGCGTCGTGACGGACGCGCCCGTCGCGCCGGCGGGCCCGAAACCGCTCGCCGGCAAGACCATCGTCCTGACGGGCTCGCTGCCCACGCTCTCCCGCGAGGCCGCGCGCGAGCTCATCGAGCGGAGCGGAGGGCGGGTCGTCAACTCGGTCTCGCGGAAGACCGACTACGTTGTCGTCGGAGAGGCAGCCGGCAGCAAGGCGGACGACGCGCGCCGCATGGGCGTGACGATGCTCGACGAAGCCGGTCTGCTCGCGCTGGCCCGCTCATGAGGCCCGGGGTGCCGCTCGCCGCGCTCGCCGTCGCCGCATCGGTCCTGGCCGGGTGTCTCGGCACAACGACCGACTCGCCTGCGCCGGTCGATATCCAGAGTCCGGGCACGTGGACGCCGCTCGCCCCGATGCCGACCGCGCGACAGGAGGTCGCGGTCGCGGAGCTCAATGGCCGGGTGTTCGTCATCGGCGGTTTCGGTCCGGGC
>QHSV01000215.1 GCA_003221655.1 Candidatus Rokuibacteriota bacterium | reverse complement strand
CGTAGAGCCCAGCGAACCGCCGCAAGAAGTGATCGACCAGGTGTGGTATATCCTCCGGCCGCTCGCGGAGCGCGGGCACCTTGATCATGAAGACCGCGACCCGGTAGTAGAGGTCCTCCCGGAACGTACCCTCCGCGACGGCGGCCTCGAGGTCCTTGTTGGTCGCGGTGATGAGCCTGATGTCAGTCCGGATGGGCTTCGTCCCACCCACCTTGGAGAACTCGCGCGTCTGAATGACGCGAAGGAGCTTGGCCTGCAGCCTCGGGCTCAGCTCGCCCAACTCGTCGATGAACAGCGATCCGGTGTGGGCCAGCGCGAAGACGCCCTCGCGATGCTCCGTCGCGCCGGTGAAGGCCCCCCTCACGTGACCGAAGAGGTGACTCTCCATCAGGCCTTCCGGGATCGTCGTGCAGTCGAGTGTGATCAGGGGACGATCGCGGCGAGGACTCGCGTAGTGGATCGCGCGCGCGATCAGCTCCTTGCCGGTGCCGCTCTCGCCGTGGATACAAACGTTCACATCGCCGACCGCCACTTTGTCGATGCGCGCAAAGATCTCGGCCATCTGCGGCGATTCGCCGATGATGCCGTCGTAGGCCGAGCGGACCGCCGAGGCGAGCGCGCGTCCCGGCGTGGTCCGCGTGCTCGGCACCGCCGGGCGCGCGACACATTCGTGGGTTTGGTCCACGAACCAGTGAACGAGCAAGGCTAATACCAAGGGCAATCCGATCCCTAACTTCACGGTTCGCTTGCACATTTTGCGCGCCCGCAACTCTTGCGGGACGACCCTGGGTGGCCGGGACCTGATCAGGGTAGAAGGAGGCAGGGTGCGGAAATCCACTGGAGGCTTCTAAATCAGGCACATAGAGGAAGCTTGACGGGCAACCGATCGGTTGATCAGAAATGCAACACGACGCCCCCGCGTCAGAGCCGAGGCGAACGATTTACCAGTCTTCGCTTTCCAATCTCGCTCCAGGGGGGCAAAGTAAGGCCCAGCGAGATGAGCAATTTCCGGACGGCGGCGAGTTGAGGCGCCGGGTACCACACGAGCTCTCGGCGCTCCCTACAATCGCGGGGGCGGGTCGTCGCCGGGGAGCGTCAGGATCACGTGGGACCGGACCTGGAGCTCCCCGTCGATCTCTCGGCGGGACCGCCGGTCCGCTCGTCGGCGTTCGGGACCCTGGTGCGCTGATCGGCTTCGACGCTCTCCGCGTCGGCGATCGAGGATCACCTCCACGTTCCGGTCGTCCCGGAACCGATCCACCAAATATTCATACAGGCGGGGCTCGTGGCGGGAAACAAGAAATAGATGTCGGGCCATGTGTCTCGATCTTATCCGTCTGACCGGTGTGGCGGTTCGCATTTTCCGCACTGAACCGAAGCGGGGAGCATTTGTGGTGCCATTCCAGAAGATGTTGAAACTCTCGGCACTTTCCGTGAAGCTGTGGACGCGAGTGTAATACTTTCCGACGGGGAGGGCGCATGCACCGGGTGATCGTCGTGGTCGCTCGAGACCGCCTCGACCTGTTCGGCTACTTCGAAAACATCTTCGCTGGCATGCCGGACATCAAGGTCCTGCTGGACCGTCGCCTCGCGCCGCCTGACGCCGCACCGAGCGCCGCGACCGATCCCCCGCTGCGCGAGCGTCGGGACATCTACGACGAGCTGCAACAACGGGGCTTCGTCATGATTCGCCTCTGGTGATGCGACTGGCCTGGACGGTTCGGCGGAACTCGTACTTTGATTCAATCGACCTCATGCGCGTCGCCGAGCAAGCGCGGCAGCTGGCGGGGGTGACGGAAGTCGGGGTCGTGATGGGAACGGCGCCGGGCCGCTCGATGCTGGCCGAGGCCGGGATGTGGCCGCCGGAGGCGCCGGAAGCCGGGCCCTCCGATCTCCTGATCTGCGTTCGCGCGAGCACCGAGACGGTCGCGCACCGCGCGCTGGCGCGCGTCGAGGAGCTCTTGAGCGCCAGCCGGGACGGCGAGCCGGCGCGTGAAGATGTGGTGTCGCGCACGACCGCCAGCGCCGCGCGCCGAACCGCCTCCGCCAACATCGCGGTCGTCGCCGTGCCGGGAGCGTATGCCGCCATCGACGCGCACCAGGCGCTTTCGGCGGGACTGCACGTCTTCCTCTTCAGCGACGGCATATCGTTGGCCGACGAGGCAGCGCTCAAGCGTCGCGCGCGTGCCCGCGGCCTCCTGGTCATGGGGCCGGAGTGCGGGGGGACGCGATCTCCACGCCGCCGTGGGCGGTCTCACCACACTCCAGGCGATCGAAGCCCTCGCGGCCGACGTCGCCACGCGAGCCGTGGTTGTCGTCTCGAAACCTCCGTCGCCTGTGGTCGCCGACGCCGTGCTGCGGGCGGCCGTGGAGACGCGGAAGCCGGTCGTGGCCTGTCTACTCGGCTATGAGGGAGCGACGCCGGGCGGCGTCCGGGCGGTGGCGACGCTTGACGAGGTGGCCGCGACCGCGGTCGGTCTCACCGGTGGTGAGGTCCGCGCGCTCGGACGACCACGGGCGGCGCCCGCGAGCGGCGCACGGGGCGCCGTCCGCGGCCTCTACGCGGGAGGGACGCTGTGCGACGAAGCGCGGCGCATCGTGGGCGGGAGTCCTCCTCATCGATTCGTCGATTTCGGCGCCGAGGAGTACACGCGGGGGCGGCCGCATCCGATCATCGATCCGAGCCGACGGAATGCCGCGCTCGTCGACGCCGCCGACGATCCGAGCGTCGCCGTGATCCTGCTCGATCTGGTCCTCGGCGACTGCGCGCACCCGGACCCGACGGGGGCCCTCCGCCCGGCGCTGACCGAGGCGCGCGCGAGACGCGGGAGCCGTGACCTGACGGTCGTCGCTCACGTGGTCGGGACCGACCAGGATCCGCAGGGTCTCGAGAAGCAGGAGGAGAGCCTCCGCGAGCTCGGCGCGATCGTGTGCGCGAGCAACCGGATCGCGGCCGAGACTGCCCGGGCGCTCGCCGAGGGACGCGATGCCACCTGAGACCGATCTTCTCCGCGCTCCGCTGGGGGCGGTCGTCGTCGGCCCCGAGTTGTTCGCGACGGCGCTGGTCGCTCAGGGCATCCCGGTACGGAGGGTCGACTGGCGGCCTCCGGGGTCGCCCGAGGCGCTCGCATCGCTCTGGTGCGACGCCGTCGACACCGCGAACCGCATCGCCCTCGATCGGCTCCTCGCCGCCCATCAGATCCTCGTCGACGTTCGTCCCGCGATCGAGGTGGTGCCGGGCATGACGCGCGAGACGATTCTTCACGCCGGGCCTCCCATCGCCTGGGAAGACATGAGCGGCCCGATGCGCGGCGGGATTGTCGGCGCGTTGATCTATGAAGGGCTCGCGCCGAGTTGGCAGGACGCCGAGCGTCTGGTCACCCGCGGCGCGGTTCGCTTCGATCCCTGCCATCATCACGCGGCCGTGGGACCGATGGCGGGCGCCACCACCGCGTCGATGCCGGTCCTGGTGGTGGAGAACCGCGCCGCCGGCAACCGCGCCTACTCGACGCTGAACGAGGGGCTCGGCAAGGTGCTGCGGTACGGCGCCTACGCTCCGGATGTGATCGATCGCCTTCGCTGGTTCAGGGACGTCGTCGGTCCGGCGCTCGGCGAGGCCATCCGGCGTGCAGGCGGCATCGACCTCCGTGCGCTGATCGCGCAGGCGGTGCAGATGGGCGACGAGTGTCATAACCGGAACCGCGCCGCGTCCGCGCTGCTCATCAAGGCGCTCGCCCCGGAGATCGCGGGGCTCGATCTGCCGGCCACCGAGCGCCGCCGCATCCTCGCCTTCGCGGCGTCCAACGAGCATCTCTTCTTGAACGTCGGGATGGCCGCGTGCAAGGCGGGGCTCGACGCCGCCCACAAGGTGCCGGAGTCGACGCTCGTCACGGCGATGGCGCGGAACGGTACGGAGTTCGGGATCCGCGTCAGCGGGCTGGGCGACCAGTGGTTCACCGGGCCGGCGCAGACGCCGCAGGGCCTCTACTTTCCCGGATTCGGCCCCGGCGACGCGAACCCCGACATCGGCGACAGCGCCATCACCGAGACGGCCGGCCTCGGCGGCTTCGCCATGGGCGGCGCCCCCGCCGTCGTCCAGTTCGTGGGCGGCACGCCGGCCGACGCGCTCGAGTCCACGCGGCTCATGTACGAGATCACGCTCGGCGAGAGCACGGCCTACCGTTTGCCACCGCTCGACTTTCGTGGGACGCCGACGGGAATCGATGTGCGACTCGTCGTCCAGACCGGGATCCTTCCGCAAATCGATACCGGCATGGCTCATCGCGAGCCGGGGATCGGACAGGTCGGCGCGGGTCTCGTCAAGCCGCCACGCGTCTGTTTCGACCTCGCGTTCGAGGCACTGGTGCGCGCCCGGGCGGGCGCCGCCGACGTCTCGCGATGACCACCCGGCGCATCGGCGCGCGCATCCCACGCAACGAGGATCCCCGGTTGCTGCGGGGGCTCGGCTGCTTCGTCGACGACGTGCACCCGCCGGGGATCCTTCACGCGGCATCGCTGCGAAGCCCGCACGCTCACGCGCGGATCGTGCGGATTGACGCGAACGCCGCCCGCCGCGCGCCGGGTGTTCATCTGGTGCTCACGGCCGCCGACCTGGGCGAGCTCAACCGGCCGTCGCCGCTGCTGATCCCGCACCCGACGCTCAGCCATCCGCGCACGCAGCGGCCGCTCGCCGTCGACGAGGTGCGATACGTCGGCGAGGTCGTGGCCTTCGTCGTCGCCGACAGCCGCTACGTCGCCGAGGATGCGTTCGCGCTGATCGAGGTGGAGTACGAGCCGCTCGCCGTCGTGACCGATCTGGCGACCGCGCTCACGCCCGGCGCCCCACGGGTGCACGCCGACGTGCCGGACAACCGGGCCGCGCGCTTCCGCCAGACGGTCGGCGACGCCGACGGCGTGCTGGCGCGCGCGCACCGGGTGCTGCGCGAGCGATTGACGATCGAGCGGAGCTGCGGCAGCCCGATCGAGGGGCGCGGCGTGGTTGCGGAGTGGGACGCGCGCCGGCGAGTCCTCAAGGTCTGGGATTCGACCCAGGCGCCGCTTCCGATCCGGAACGGACTCGCCGGGCTCTTCGGCCTTCCCGAGTTCAGCGTGGAGGTCGTGGCACCCGACGTGGGCGGCGGCTTCGGAACGAAGATCATGCTCTTCTATCCGGAGGAGATCCTCGTCCCGCACGTGGCGATCACGCTCGGGCGACCCGTGAAGTGGACGGAGGACCGGCGCGAGCACCTCATCGCGGCCAACCAGGAGCGCGGGCAGATCCACGACGTCGAGGTGGCCATCGACGAGACGGGCCGGATCCTGGCGCTGCGCGATCACTTCGTGCACGACACCGGGGCTTACACCCCGTACGGCATCGTCGTGCCCATCATCACGTCGACCCAGCTTCCCGGCCCCTATCGCCTGAAGAACTACACCGTCGAGTTCGAGGTCGCGTATTCCAACAAGGCGGCGGTGTCGCCGTATCGGGGCGCCGGCCGCCCGCACGGTGTCTTCGTCATGGAGCGCGTCATCGGGCTGATCGCGCGCGAGCTCGGGCTCGAGCCGGCAGAGGTACGTCGCCGCAACTTCATTCAGCCCGACGAGTTCCCGTGGGACGTGGGGCTGACCTTCCAGGATGGGGGGCCGACGCGCTACGACAGCGGGAACTACCCGGCCGCCCTCGCGATGGCGGTCGACATGATCGGCGCCGTCGATTTCCGGCGGCGGCAGAGCGAGGCGCGCCGCGCTGGGCGGTACCTCGGGCTCGGACTCGGCTGCTACGTCGAGGGCACCGGGATCGGGCCGTACGAGGGCGCGCATGTGCGCGTCGAGCCGAGCGGCA
Source organism: Candidatus Rokuibacteriota bacterium (assembly GCA_003221655.1). GTDB lineage: Bacteria > Methylomirabilota > Methylomirabilia > Rokubacteriales > CSP1-6 > AR31. Next base: position 2,220 of record QHSV01000215.1, on the reverse strand, counting down.
AGGTCCTGGTCGCGACCGGCCTGACGACGCAGGGTCAGGGCCACGGCACCACGTTCGCCCAGATCGCCGCCGAGGCGCTCGGCTGCGATCCCGCCGACGTCTCCGTCGTCACCGGGGACACCACCAAGTTCAACTGGGGCGCCGGCACGTACGCGAGCCGCGGCCTGGTGACGAGCGGCAACGCGATCTACCGCGCCGCGACGGAGGTCCGTGAGAAGGCCTTGCGTCTCGCGGCGGGCCTGCTCGAAGTCTCTCCGGACGACCTCGAGTTGGCCGACGGCCGTGCTCGCGTCAGAGGCGCGCCCGGCAAAGAATTGACGCTCGGCGCGCTGGCCACGGTCGCGAACCCGATCCGCTACGCGCACGGGAAAGAGGCGGCCGAGGCCGCCCTGAGGCTCGTGAAGCCGCGGGAAGGCGCCGTCCTCCGCGAGGGCGAGGAGCCGGGGCTCGAGGCGCGCGGCTACTACGCGCCCCCGCACGCGACCTTCGCCAGCGGCTGCCACGCCGCGATCGTCGAGGTGGACCTCGACACCGGGAACCTCACGTTCCTGCGTTACGTGGTTCAGCACGACTGTGGCACCGTCGTGAACCCGACCATCGTCGAGGGCCAGATCCGCGGGGGCGTCGCGCAGGGCGTCGGCGGCGCGTTCTACGAGCGCATCGTCTACGACGCCGACGGCCAGCCGCTCACCGCGACCTTCACGGACTTCTTGATGCCGACCGCGCTGGAAGTCCCCGAGATCGAGATCGGCCACATGGAGACGCCGTCGCCGCTGAACCCGCTCGGGATCAAGGGGGTGGGCGAGGCCGGCGCCATCCCCGTTCCCGCGCTCGTCGCCGAGGCCATCGACGACGCGCTGGCGCCGCTCGGGGTGCGGGTGCGCGAGATGCCGCTCCATCCGGACCGATTGCGTCAGCTGATCGCGGCTGCGCGAGCGCGTGGTGGTTGATAGTTTGACAGGTATGAAAATGTCGAATATTGTCTGTCTGCGCTGGCCGCGCGGCGCCGAGCGCGCACGGCCGTCGGTGAGGAGGGCGCGATGAGCGACGAGTCGATCAAGGAGATCGTGAAGCAGAAGTACGGCCGAGCGGCGCTGCGTGTCGTGAGCGGCGACAGCGCGTGTTGTGGCCCCGCGTCGTCGCGCGGCGACTGCGATCCCATCACGTCGAAGCTCTACGAGGTCGGCGAGACCGCCGAGTTGCCGGCCGAGGCGGTGGCCGCCTCACTCGGCTGTGGGAACCCGACGGCGCTCGCCGAGCTGTCCCCGGGCGAGATCGTGCTGGACCTGGGCTCGGGAGGAGGTATCGACGTTCTCCTGTCGGCCAAGCGCGTCGGCCCGACCGGCAAGGCCTACGGTCTCGACATGACCGACGAGATGCTCGCGCTCGCCCGTGCGAACCAGGCGAAGGCCGGTGTCGAGAACGTCGAGTTCCTCCGGGGCGAGATCGAGGCGATCCCGCTGCCCAGCGATTCGGTGGACGTCATCATCTCGAACTGCGTCATCAACCTGTCGGCGGACAAGGACCGCGTCTTCGCCGAGGCCTTCCGCGTGCTCAAGCCGGGCGGGCGGTTCGCGGTCTCCGACGTCGTCGTGCGCGGCGCCGTGCCGCCCAGGATCCGCAAGAGCGTCGAGCTGTGGATTGGCTGCGTCGCGGGCGCGCTGGAGGACGGGGAGTATCGCGCGAAGCTCGCGAAGGCCGGGTTCGAGGCGATCGACCTCGAGCCGACACGGATCTACCGGACCGCCGATGCGCGCGATTTTCTCGCGGGCTCCGGGATCGATGCCGACGCGATCGCGCCCGACGTCGATGGCAAGTTCATGAGCGCGTTCGTCCGGGCCCGCAAGCCGACGCGGTGAGATCCCCCAGACCGCCGGGGTGATCCTCGCCTATCTGGCGCTCCTCGGCGCGAACCTCGTCTACGCGACATCGTACGTCGCGACACGCGTCACGCTCGGAAGCGTCCCGCCGGCGACCCTCGCGCTGGCGAGGCTCGTCATCGGCTCGCTGGTCCTGGCGCCGCTGGCCCGGCCGCGGGTCTCGGATCCGACCCTGTCGCACGACGACCGCCGAGCCATCGCATGGATGGGGATCCTCGGCTTTGCCGCGGCGTACGTCTTCGGCCACTGGGGCATCGCGCGGTCCACGGCCACAAACGTGGCGCTCTTGATCGTCGTCGAGCCGATCGCGCTCATGCTCCTGAGCCCGCTGTACCTCGGC
>QHSV01000214.1 GCA_003221655.1 Candidatus Rokuibacteriota bacterium | reverse complement strand
AGATGAACCCGAGCGTTTCCCGGAACCACCGCGCCGACTCCACCACCTTGGGCGAGGCCATCACCCCGTGGCCGATCCGCTTCACCCGCGCGGGGCCCTGGTGGATCCGCATCACCTTTCCGGCGCGCTTCAGCGCGTCCGCGCCGAGGTTCAGCGGCTGACGCTTCACCGGGATCGGCTTCAGCTTCTTGATGCCGTACACGACCTCGATCTGGTACCCGTTCGGCTCCTTCAGCCGCACCCGCTTGCCCCCGCCGGGCTCGTCGATCTCCTCGACGGCCGACGCCCCGGGGGCTTTGGCCACCCGCTTCAGGTCGTCCATGCTGGCCGCGTAGTACGCGAGCCCGACGAAACCGGGATCGCCCTTCTCCGTGACGTGCAGATGGTGAGCCGGATCGGTGCCCCGCATGTAGAGGGCGCTGTTTGTCCGCGCCGACCGCACCATGCCGAAGTTGGTGAGAAACTCCTCGGCCGTGTCGAGGTCCGGCGCCCGAAGCCTTCCGTACGCGAGATCCGTCACCTTGATCAGTGGCATCGTCATCTCCTCCTGTTTGCGGACGCTCGACATGCTAGACCACCGTCGATCCGAGGGCAAGACGCGCTCCGCCGAATGCCGAGGCGAGCGAAATGAATCATTGTTGGCCGAGGTAGGCCTCGCGGATCCTGGCGTCCTGGGCGAGCTGGGACGGCGCGCCTTCGGCCACGACGCGTCCCTGCTCGAGGACGTACCCGCGGGCGGCGATGGCGAAGGCCTGGACGACGTTCTGCTCGACCAGCAGCACCGCCACGCCGTCGGCGTGGATACCCGCGACCACCGCGAACACCTGATCGACGATTTGCGGCGCGAGGCCGAGCGACGGCTCGTCGAGGAGGAGGAGCCGCGGGCAGGCCATGAGGGCCCGCCCGATCGCCACCATCTGCTGCTGCCCGCCGGAGAGCGAACCGGCGAGCTGTCGCCGGCGCTCGCGGAGGATCGGAAAGGTCGCGTACACGCGCTCGAGGCTCTGGCCGCGCAACCTGCGCGCCGGCGGGGCGTAGCAGCCGATCTCGAGATTCTCCTCAACGGTCATGGCGGGAAAGAGGCGGCGACCTTCGGGAACGAGCGCGATGCCGTGGCGGCAGAGCTCGTGTGCCGGCACCGACGCGAGGTCGCCCCCGTCGAGGCGCACGGTTCCGGAGCGGATCGGCTGGAGGCCGGCGATCGCGTTGATGAGCGTGGTCTTTCCGGCGCCGTTCGGGCCAACCACAGTGACGAGGTCCCGCGGGCGCACACTGAGCGACACGTCCCAGACGGCCACGGCGTCGCCGTGCGCGACCTCGAGGTGCTCGACCTCAAGCATAGGCCTTGCCCAGATAGGCCCGGACGACCTCCGGGTCTCGCATGACCTGGCGCGGAAGTCCTTCGGCGATCACCTGTCCGTAGCTCAGCACCACGACGCGGTCGGCGAGATCGAGGACCGCCCGCATGATGTGCTCGACGAACACGACCGTCGTGCCGCGGTCGCGGATCCGGCGAACCAGCTGGAGCGCGTCGGTCATCTGCGCCGGCGTCAGCCCCGAGAGCACCTCGTCCAGCAGCACCAGTCTGGGCTCGGACGCGAGGGCGCGGGCGAGATCGAGAAACTTGCGTTCGAGCAAGTTCAACTCGTCGGGCAGCGCGTCGGCTTTGGCTTCGAGACCGGCGAAGGCGAGCCAGGATCGCGCGAGGCGGCGCCCCCTCTCGCGGCCGTGGCCGCCGCCACCGAACATCGCTGCGAGGGCGACGTTGTCGACGACGCTGAGCCGGCGGAACGAGCGCGGGATCTGATAGGTGCGGGCGAGGCCGAGCCCGGCGATCCGGTGAGCCCGGACCCGGGCGATGTCCCGTCCGTCGAGCGCGATCCGGCCGCCGTCGGTCTGGTAGTAGCCGCTGACCACGTTGATCAGCGTCGACTTGCCCGAGCCGTTCGGCCCGATGAGACCGAGGATCTCGCCGGCCCGAACCTCGAGCGTCACGCCGGCGAGGGCCTGGAGGCCGCGGAACGCCTTTTTCACGTCGGTGCAGGCGAGCAGCGGGGCTGCGGCTTGCCATGTCGCTGGGGCGCGCGGCAGCTCCACGGCGAGGGGCGTGGCCGTTTCGACGGGCGACACGGCCGCCCGGCGCCCGCGTCGTCCTAGCCCGCCCGCGACCCCGTCCGGCAGGAAGACGATGACGACGATCAGGATCCCGCCGATGAGCGCGCGATTCAGGATCGCGCTCTCACCGCCGGTGAGGGACTGCGTGAGCGCGGTGACGATGGCGGCGCCCAGGACGGGGCCGTACCAGAAGCGCGTGCCGCCCAGGGCGGCCATCATGATCGCGTCCACGGTGAGACCGACGGAGAACGTCTCGGCGACGGTCACGTACGTCACGAACATCGCGTGAATCCCACCGATCAGCCCGGCGATGAAGCAGCTCAGCGCGAAGGCGACGAGCTTGTAGCGGTAGGTGGGGACCCCGAGGACCTCGGCGACGTCCTCGTCGTCGCGGATGGCGAAGAGTCCCATGCCCCAGCGCGAGCGATAGATCGCGAGGGCGGCGAAGGCGGAGAGGAGCGCGACCGCGAGCGCCAGATGGTAGAGCGTCGTCGCCGGAGCGCCGAAGAGCGTGGGGATGGGGACCGCGGCCAGGAACACCCCCGGGCCGCCATCGATCTTGGTGTTGAGGGCGATCGTGGACAGCACGAAGGTGACGGCGAGCGTGAGGAGGCCGAAGAGCTCGCCGCGGACACCGCGGACGCGGAAGACCACCGCCGCGATGCCGCTTCCGAGCAGCGCCGCAACCAGGCCGGCCGCCGGCAGCGTCCAGAGGAATGGGACATCGACGGCGGTCGTGAGTGTCGCCGTGGTGTAGACGCCCGCACCGAAGAACGCGGCGTGGCCGAAGCTGAAGTAGCCGGCGTACCCGCTGAGGATGTTCCAGCTCGTGGCCAGCGACACCCAGAAGAGCACCAGGTACAGGAATGTCTCGTAGAAGGCCGGGAGCTTGAGCGCCGGCACCAGGGCCAGCGCGACGCCCGCCACGACGAGCGGGAGCGCCGGAGGGAGCCGCGACGCGATCACAGCTCGGGCCGCAATAACAAGATCACGATCAGCAGCGTGAAGGACACGAGCGGCGCCCAGCCGGGCGCGGTGACCGCCATGGTCAGCGCCTCGCTCGCGGCGATGAAGACGGAGGCGGCGAGCAGGCCGAGGGCGTTGCCGAGGCGGCCGATGATCACGGCAGCGAAGACCACGCCGATCCACGAGTAGATCTGCGACGGCGCCAGCGTGTGGTTGAGCGCGATGAAGAGTCCCGCGACCGCCGCGTAGGCGGCGCTGAGGCCGGCGAGCAGCAGCGCGAGGCGGCGGCGGTTGACGCCGAACGCGCCGGCCATCGGCCCGTCCTGCGCGCTGGCGCGCGCGGCCTTGCCGAGGTAGCTCCAGCGGAGCCACGCCCATGTCCCGAGTGTCAACAGCGCGGCGGCGCCGAACGCGAGGAGCCCCGTCAGCCCCACGAAGAGCGTCCCGATCCGGAGCGACACTCGCGTGTACGGCCACTCCAGGCGCCGGAAGTCGGCGGTCCAGATCCACTGGATCAGGCTCTCGAGGATCACCGTGAGCCCGAAGGTCACGATCAGCGACGTGAGCTCGTTGATCTTGAAGCGCAAAAATCCCAGCTCCAGCCCGATTCCGACGACGAAGAACCCCGGCACGATCACCACGAGCGTCAGGATCGGGTCGAGCCGAAAGGCCGTGGCGAGCTGGTACGTCAGATACGCGCCGAGAAAGGCCAGCGCGAAGTTGGCGAGGTTGATGACGCGGAGCAGGCCCCAGGTCAGGCTGAGCCCGAGGCCGAGCAAGGCATAGAGACCACCCGTGAAGAGCCCCGCCAGGAGCGACTGGCCGATCAGGTTCAGGCTGGGCAGGGCGCGGTTTTCATGTGGAGAAGAGAGGCAGCCGCTGGCCGGGCGGCAGGTTGGCGACGGCATCCTCCAGGGTGCGCGCTTGTCGCCACTCGCTTGCCGGACGTACGTATCCATTCGTACCGATCTGGTCGATGCCCCAGTAGATCTCGAGGTTGTTACCGTCGGGGTCCTGGAATTCCACGGCGATCTGACAGCCGGCGCGCCGGCGCCCCTCGAAGACGATCGGGACACCGTGCTTGCGCAACCAGGTTCGCGTGCGGAACACCTCGTCGAGCGTCGCCACCTCGAAGGCGAAGTGGTTCAGGCTGGTGCGGTCACTCTTCTTGGCGCCGCCGACCAGGGCCACCCCGTGGTGGTCGGCGTTGCAGCGCATGAAGACCATGCCGCCCGGCACCATGCTGTCGGGGTAGCGGTCGCTGACCTGCAACCCGAGCACGTCCGTGTAGAAACGCACCGACGCTTCGAGATCGGTCACGTTGAGCACGACGTGTCCGAGCTTTCGCAGCTGGAACTGGAGCGGAGTCCCTGACGTCTCTGACATCTTCGTGCCTCCTCCCGACAGCGCTGAGCCTATTCCGTCGCTAGAGCCTGGCGTCGCCCCCGATGGTACTCGGACAGCTTGAGGTTGGCGGCCGCGATCGTCTGGGCCTCCGCGGCCACTCTCGTTACGTCCTTCCCGGGGATCACCACGTAGAGCTCGTCTTCGCCCAGATCTGTGTAGACCCGGTTGCCGACACAGCCCGTGCTCACGATGACGCCCTGGGCGAGGGAGGCCGGGAGCGCCATGCACGTCGGCCGGCCGAGGAGCGGAGCGGGCGCCGCGACGCCGGCGCGCAGCGCGGCTTCCTGCAGGAGCATCAGGCGGCCGGGCCGACCCGCGACGAGCACGACGTCGGGGTCCACGGGCGAGTCGGCGAGCGGCGCGTAAATCACGACGCCGGGCGGCTGGGGCAGGCGTGGAATTCCCGGGACCTCTTCCATCCTGAGATAGCCGAGCTCGGTCATGAGCGCGAGCGTCTGGCCGAGCTCCGGGGCTCGCTCGGGCGGCAGCGGGATGTTGTGGGTGTAGCTGCCGATCGGACAGTTGTGGTGATCCGCGGAAACCGTATAGAAGGTCCGCTCACTCATGGCGAGCCGCCAGAAGCTGCACCCCGAGGGCTCCGTGCCGGCGAACTTGAGGACACCGGGAGGTGGAGTCGGTCGGAAGGCGACCGCGACGGGGCGCCGCTGGAGGCCGAGGGCTGCCGAAAGCTGCCGCTCGACAGTGCGATAGTCAGTCATCGTGGCCTCGTGTCTAGAGTGGAGTCTTGAGGATGCGCCCGCTCGCTTCCACGTACCACTTCTCGCTCGGGAACGACTTGCCGGCGAGGCTTGCCGCCATCCAGTCGGCGGCCAGGATCGGCGGAAAGGGGCCGAGGTTCGCGGCGGGCACGTTGCCGACGGAGTGGCGCGAGTCCTGGTAAACGACCAGGCGCTTGGGTCCCCCGAGGGCCTTCATAAGCCGTTCAGTGTGCTCGAGCGGGGAGAGCTCGTCGAATTCACCCGCGACGCACAGGTACGGCACGCGGATCTTCTCCGCGTGTCCCTCCCAGGTCATAGTCTGGCGGAGTTCATCGAACCTGGCTTCGTCGGTGATACCGGACATGTACATGAAACGCATCTTGAAGGTCGGCGACGCCTCTTCGAAGATCGTGTGAAAGCCCGGCTCGTGGCAGACGGCCGACACCGCGACCGCGCGGATGCGAGGCTCGTGGGCGGCGGCGATCGTGCCGAAGAACGAGCCGAAGCTGTTGCCGGCGAGACCGATGCGGTCCGGATCGACCTCCGCGCGGGCCATCAACCAGTTGACCGCCGCCGGTCCGGTCGCGATCCACGCGGGCATGCTGAAGTAGATGTCGAGCACCGGGCTCTCGTACTGACCGGGCCCGTCCAGCGCCAGCACTGCCATCCCGCGGGACAGCCACCGGTCGCCGTACATGGCGACGCCGATCTCCTTGAAGCTGTCCATGCCGGGGAGCGATACCACCACCGGGATGCGCCCGCCCTGGTAGCCCGGCGGCAGGTGGAACCACGCCGGCAGCGACTTGCCGCCGGGCAACGGAATCCACGCCGCCTCGACGTGGTGGTCGGCGAGCTTGCCGTACTTCGTATAACACTCGCGCTTCTTGCCGTTGTACAACCGGTTCTGCTCGTTGTTCTCATCGATCGGCCACTGCGCGGCGGCCCAGTGGACGCTCGCCATGAAGTAGTTCTCGCGCGCGGTCACGAAGTCCTGGTTCTGCTCGGCCGCCTGCGCCTTGGCCTCGCGCCGGCGGGCAACCGCCTCGAAGGCGGGCGAGGCGTCGGCGAGCTTCGTGATGCGCTGGCGAATCGCGGCGAAGTCGGCGTTGGCCTCGGGGCCGCAGGGGACCGAGAGATAAATCGAGCGCGGCTGATCCCAGTCCATCCCGACCGCGCGGATCGTGTTGTCGAGCAGCCAGCGCTGCTCGGTCCAGCGGCGCGTCAGCGGTCCGCCGTGATCGCGGGTGGCTCGACCGCCGTCGGGCCCGGCGCTCGCTGGACGATCGGTCGCCTGCGTCTCGTTCACCAGCAGAGAGCCGTCCGTCATGGCGTCGCCTCCTCGGGAATGTGCGGCCGGGACATCGGGACTATACTGCGGGCCGCGCACTCTAGCCAGCGAGGGACCGACGGAGTCCGTCAGCGTCGGAGGGGGCCGGCGAGGCCCCCTCCGACAAAGGCTAGCTGGCCTGAGGTGGAAGCGGCGGCGTCGGCGGCGTTACGCCAGTCGGAATCCAGACCCAGTAGTACTGGGTGTTTCGACCGTCTCCGTAGAGTTGCCAGCGCCCCTCCGGGTAGTTAACGACCCGATTCGACTGCGAAGCGGTGGTCGTCGGCCGAGCCGGCGGCAACGGCGTCGCCGTCAAACTCGCGCCAGTCGGGATCCAGATCCAGTAGTACGGCGTGGTCCTGCCGTCGCCATAGAGCTGCCAGCGTCCCTCCTGATACATGACGCGATCGGCGGGAACCGGTACCGCCGCCGGCGCCGTCGGCGCCGAGCCCTGCGTCATCACCACCGGGCCGCTCGCCGGGGCCATGACGACGGGCGCTCCCTTCTCGCGCTCGGACACGCAGCCGCCCAGCGTTGCAATGAGCAGCGGCGTCATCACGACGATCATTTTTTTGCTGAAACCACTCGTCATCTTTTGTCCCCCTTCTCGTTCTCCCTCTCGGGAAGATGCTCCCACGTTGTGGCGGCGGCATCTTTCGTGCCAGCGAGGACGCCGAGAAGCGACGGCCGCAGGAGATCCCCGATTGCGAGCACTTAGCGCCCCGGGGCAGCCGGGGAGTCGCCTGACTCCAGACGATCGATGGTAGGAACTACACGCGCGTTCTTGCGCGGCAGCGTTGGTTTGGTCCTGCGCTCGCGGCTACTTCGCGTTACCATCCGCGTTACCAACAGGCACAAGGAGGCCTAACATGCTCGCGATCTGGGTGAAAGTGCGCGTGAAGCCGGACCAGCGGAAGCGGTTTCTCGAGGCGATCGAGGTGGACGCGCTCGGTTCCGAGAGGGACGAGTCCGGCTGCCTCAGGTTCAACGTGTTGCAAGACGATCAGGACGAGAACACCTATTACTTCTTCGAGGTCTACAAGGACCAGGCCGCGCTGGAGGCGCATCGTGCCGCGCCGCACTACGCCGTCTGGCGCGCAGCGGCCGACTCCCTGGACGGGCCGACCGCCGCGACGCGCTGCAAGACCGTCTTCCCAGCCGACCGCCCCTACTGGGGCAAGGTGTAAGGGGCCGGGCGGGATGTCGGCGGCCCCGGGCATCCCGTCCGGTGTCCACTGGACGTCGCTCCTGTCATCGTTCGATCACACACGGGAGGGAGCGCGATCGGCGGAGGAGTTGTCGAATCAGGTGTTTCAATCGTTCGGCGCCTGTGGCGCGGGTCTTGCTAACCCTGGCGTGTCGATGCTAGGAGCTCGTCTACTGCGCCTTTTCTCGTCCGATCTCGCCATCGACCTGGGTACCGCGAACACTCTTGTCTTCGTGCGGCATCAGGGGATCGTGCTCAACGAGCCGTCGATCATTGCCATCCGCAAGAACGACAACACCGTCATCGCGGTCGGGCACGAGGCCAAGGCGATGCTCGGTCGTACGCCAGAGAACATCATGGCCCTTCGCCCGCTGAAGGACGGGGTGATCGCGGACTTCGACGTCACCGAGCGGATGCTGCAGTATTTCATCGAGCGGGCGCGGAAGATCTCGACTGGGCGCCGGCATGGTTGGTTTCTCGACCGTCCGCGGGTCGTCGTCGGGGTGCCTTCGGGGATCACCCAGGTGGAGAAGCGCGCGGTCCGGGACGCGGCGCTCCAGGCCGGCGCGCGCGAGGTCTACCTCATCGAGGAGCCGACCGCCGCAGCGATCGGCGCCGGACTGCCGATCCACGAGCCGGGTGGTCATCTGATCGTCGACATCGGCGGCGGGACGACCGAGGTCGCCGTCATCTCCATGTCGGGCACGGTGTACTGCAACTCCGTCAGGATCGCCGGCGACGAGATGGACGAGGCGATCATCCAGCACATCCGGAAGCACTACCGGCTGCTGGTGGGTGAGCGTCGCGCCGAAGAGATCAAGATCGCCCTGGGCTCGGCCCATCCGGACGCCATCGACCGTTGCTCCATCGAGGTCAAGGGGCGCGACCTCGTCGACGGCGTCCCGAAGACCCTCGTCGTCACCGACGAGGAGATCCGGGAGTCGCTCCGCGAGCCCATCATGACGATCGTGGAGACGGTTCGTACCTGTCTCGAGCGCACTCCGCCGGAGCTCGCGGCCGACATCATCGAGAAGGGTGTCGTGCTGACGGGTGGCGGCGCGCTCTTGCGGGGAATCGCCGGGCTACTCCAGAACGTGACGCAGCTACCGGTGCGGGTCGCGGATGATCCGCTGAGCTGCGCGGCTCGAGGCGCCGGGAAAGCGCTCGACGACTTCGAGCTCCTGAAGAAAGTCGCGATTCCCGCCTGAGCCGCTAGTCCGCTCGCCTCACTCCACGGCGAAGTCGAACACCTCGACGATGTTGATCTGTCCGCGACTGGCCGCGACGAACCCGTATTCGCCGGACTTTAGCGGCTCTGTGGGCTTGAGCCGGAGGCCGCCGTTCGGCGCGGGCTCGGTCGTGAGCTTTATCGCGTACTTGGGGTCAACGCCATGCCGGTAGGTGGCTCCCCCGTACATCCAAGGGCCCGAACTGTCGTCCATCGGCAGGTTCCGGTCGCGTTTTCCTGGTTTGAGCCGAACCAGCACCCATTGGTAGGTGGTGTTTGGCGCGAGGAAGACCGGCTCCTTCTCGGCAATCCGATACTGCGCACGCGGCTCTTGCAGGACGACTTCCCGCCGGGAGCCGCCGAAGGGCTCGACCTTGAATTCCATGTTGCCCGTGACGGACTTCAGCTTCTTCTGGCTACCAGCCGCCACGTGCGCGATGACGGGCTCGCCCGCGGCCGCGCCGGCGGGCGCTGGAGCGGCCGCAGCCGGCGGCGCCGCGGCGGGCCCACCCACCATGGCCTCGATGACTTTATCGGGTACGCCGGCGCCCTTGAGCTTGATGAGGGCGTCCGCGCTCGTGTCGAACTTCCGCTCCGAAGCCCGGATCTTCTGGATGATGACGGCGTCGGGGAGCCCGGCCTTGACCATCTTGACGACACTGTCGTTCGTGAGCACTTCCTGGGCGATGCCGCGGCCTCCGGCCAAGACGAGGATTCCCAGGAAGACCAGGGTGGCCAAGACGACGACTCCCACGATCTGCGATCGAGCCAGCTGGGACTCAGGAGTCCTGAATGCCATGCGTAAATCCCTCCTCCATGCGCTCACGGAACGCCGCCGAGGCTGTCGCGTGACCGTCGTTTCTCGGAGTTGTTTCTCGGAGTTATAGAGTGCGATCTCGCTCGCTGTCAAGCGGAGGCGATCGGCGGCTGCGCGCGCCGCCTTGACCCGACGCCCTGACGCATGGTACCCGTCCAGCACGTCGCCGAGGGCCCTGGCCCGCGGCCGAGACGCAGAGCCCGTGACGACGTGATGGGAGGACGAGCCATGCTGGATCTCCTGATTCGCGGAGGCGACGTCGTGACGCCGCAGGGCGTCGGCCGGTGGGACGTGGCCATCGAGGGGGAGCGCATCGTCGCCCTCGGCCTGCCCGAGCTCGGGCTCGAGGCGGGGCGCGTGATCGACGCCACGGGCAAGATCGTCGTGCCCGGGGGCATCGAGCCGCACACGCACCTCGCGCACTTCATCTCGATGCAGCCGGAGGAGAACCTCCACACGCTCGGTCCGGAGGAGGACACGAGGGGAATGGTCTTCGGGGGCACAACCACCCACGTGGACTTTTGCTTCGTGCGGCCCGGGACCGATGTCCAGCAGGTGATCGAGAGCCGGGTCGCGCGCTGGAAGGGCAACTCGTACGCGGACTACTCCTTCCACGTCGCCCTCCAGGGGCAGCTGCCGCTCAAGGTCTTCGACCAGATCCCCGAGGCGATCCAGGCAGGCTTCCCGAGCTTCAAGGTGTTCACCGTCGACGTGCTGCCGCCGCATCCCAAGCGCCATCCCTATCGGCTGGACTTCGGGCGGATCCAGCTGGCGATGGAGAAGGTCGCCCCGCACGGGGGCATCATGGCCGTTCACGCCGAGGACCAGGACATCGTGCAGTTCATGTACGAGAAGTTCCGCGAGGAAAAGCAGACCGACGGCTGGCTGCTCCCGCTCGTGCACAACAAGCTCTCGGAGAAGCTCGCGTTCCGCCGTACGATCCAGCTCGCGGCGCACACCGGCGCGGGCGTCTACTTCGTCCACACCTCCGCCAGCGAGGGCGTGGACGCCGTGGCCGAAGCGCGGGCCCACGGGCTGCCGATCTACGCCGAGACGCTCCATCACTACGCCTGCTTCACCGCCGAGGACTACAAGACCCCGCGCGGCTTCTGCTACCACACATATCCGTCGCTCAAGTATCCCGAGGACCAGGCGTCGCTCTGGAACGGGCTCGTGCGCGACGGGGTCTCGACGACGGCAACCGACGAGTTTCCGACGTCGCTCGAGCTGAAGCTCCGCGGCCAGGATCTCGAGAACGTCACGGGCGGCAACCTCGGCGCCGAGGCGCGGATGGGGATCGTCTATTCCGAAGGCGTCGTGAAGCGGCGGATGTCGCTCGAGCGGTTCGCCGACGTCACCGCCACGAACGCCGCGAAGATCCTCGGGCTCTACCCCCACAAGGGGGTCATCGCTCCTGGCAGCGACGCGGATATCGCGATCATCGATCCGTCGATCAAGAAGACGCTCGTGCGCGAGGACTTCCACGTGAGTGATTACAGCCCCTGGGAGGGTTGGGCGATCCAGGGCTGGCCCGTGACCACGATTCTGCGCGGCCGCGTCGTCGTGGAGAACCGCCGTCTGGTCGGCGACCGGCGCGACGGGAAGCTGGTGGCGCGCAAAATCTCCCCGGAGGTGCTGCGCCGCCCAGCCTGCTGAGGGCGCGCGCGGATCGCACTACCTCCAGCGCGGCGGCGGCTCCCTTACGTGACCGCCGGGAGCTCGACGACGAACGCCGCACCGCCTTCTGGACGGTTGGTGGCGCGGAGCGAGCCCTGATGCTGCTCGACGATGGCCGACGAGACCCAGAGGCCGAGCCCGTTGCCCTCGCCGGGCGCCTTCGTCGTCGTGAACGCGTCGAAGATTCGGGGGAGCACGTTGGGATGGATGCCGGGACCGGAATCGAGGACCTCCAGGCGGACGTTCGCCCCGCCGGTCTCCGCCAGGCGCACGGTGATCGCGCGTGCCCCCGTGTGCCCGGCCATCGCCTGGTGCGCGTTCTGGACGAGGTTGAGCAGCACCTGCTGGATCTGAGTTTCGTCGGCCAGGACCGGGCGAACGCTCTCGAGCTCCGTGACGATCTGGACCCCGTCCCGATGGAACTGATGGCCCTTGAGCTCGAGCACATACTGGATCTGATCTTCCAGACGGCACGGCCGCCGCTCGGTCGAGTTGCCACCGGCGAAGCGCAGGAGATTCTGGAGCATCTGCGCCGCTCGCGACGTCTCCTGGACGATGGTGTTGAGGCGTTCCCGGCTCTTGACGGGATCATCCGAGCCCATGAGCAGGAGCTCCGCCTGGCCGAGGATCACTGTCAGCCGATTGCGCGTCTCGTGCGCGAGGCCCGCCGCCAGCTTGCCGACCGTCGAGAGCTTCTCGCCCTCGATAAGGTGAGCCTCGGCCGACTTGAGGTCGTCGAGCTGGCGTCGGGTCGCCGAGTAGAGCTGGGCGTTCTGCAGGGCCAGGCCGATCTGGTTCGCGCACGCTTCGACGAGCGCGATCTCGGCCTCCGTGAACGGCTCGCGCGTCCGGCGGCCGAGCGACAGCGCGCCCAGGATCCGTCCCCGACTGTGGATCGACACGCACACGAAGGCGTGGATTCCTTCCTGCGTGACGGCGACTCGCGCCGCCGGCAAGAGATCGGCCGACTCGCTGACGTGCGCCCAGTGCAGGGTCTTGCCGGTCGCCGCGACCCCGCCGATGAGGCCCTGGCCGGTCGGCAGCACGCGGTTGATCTCGCGCAGGCGCGGCCGCAGTCCCCGGTCACCGCGAAGGTACAGCGTCGCGCCGTCCGGCGACAACAGGTGGAGGCTCGAGATCTCGTGGCCGGTGACGTGGGTGAGCGCGTCCAGGGCGATGCGGAGCACCTCGTCGACGTCGAGGGTCGCGCTGATCGCTTCGCCGATGCGGTGCAGGATGCGGACGTGGGGCTCGACGTCCACCGTCGGAGCGCCCACGGTGCGTCGGACCAGGTCCCCGAGCTGCTGAAGCCGCTCGTCGTCGCGATCCTCGAAGTGGAATGCGTACCCCTCGTCGTCGGCGCGGACAAACACTGACGGAACATCGAGTCGCGTGCCGCTGTCCGGCAGCATGATGGACAGCGTCGTCGTGCCCCCGGAATGGCGCGAGCCGTTGGCCTGAACCTTGATACCGGACGCGCTGAGATTGACCGATTTCGACTCCCATGCGTCGCCGTTCTGCTCGTGGACGCGCACGGGCAGCGCGAGGATCGCCCGCGGCGCGCGCCGCCGGTCCGACGGGGAGTCGACGCTCCGACCGGGAGCCTCGGGCTGTGGCTCGAAGCACGCGAGCGCTTCTTGCAAACGCTGGAGAGCGACCGGCTTTCCGATGAAGTCGAAGGCGCCGGCCCGCAGGCACTCCTGGGCCTGGCTCTCGGTGGCCCTGCCGGAAATCACGAGAATCGGCACGCGCAAGTCGCGAACCATGTCGTGCTTCAGGAAGTCGAGCCCGCTCATCCCGGGCAGGCACATGTCGAGGAGGACGGCGTCAGGCCGCTCGGCGCGCAGGGTGTCGAGCGCCGTCTCGGCATTGTGCCGGATGAGCGGCTCGTGGCCGATCTCGTGGAGAAACTCCCCGAAAACCTCGCAGACCGCGTGATCGTCGTCGATGACCAGTACACGCATAGGATGCCCGGCTGGGGCTACCCCCTATTCCAGCAATCGTCGTACCATTGGGCATACGATCCTAAGTGCTGACAAAAACTGTCGTTTCTTCATAGAGATACTTCGAAACTGGATAATCCGTCGTCGGCCCTGGAGGATTCCTGGCCAGGGACCAGGCGCGGCGGGACCTTCCTCTGGTAACTAGAAACTCGGGCGGAGCCCGAGCGGGAGCGCGATCTTGTAGTACGAGGCGAGGAACCCTTCCCACCACGCCCGGCGCTCGCCGCCGCGGGCCACCTCGGCGAACAGGCGCAGGCTC
>QHSV01000553.1 GCA_003221655.1 Candidatus Rokuibacteriota bacterium | reverse complement strand
GGGCTCCTGGCGCCGCACGAGCGACGCGGCAACGAGGACGTGGCCAACGGCATTGCCTACGACGCGTCCGCCGATCGCCTGTTCCTCACCGGCAAGCTGTGGCCGCGACTCTACGAGGTCCGTCTCCGCCGGCGGTAACTTAAAGTGGTAGTATCCCGGCCCGTGCTCGACACGACCATCACGGGGAGCCTTCCCAAGCCCGCCTGGCTGGCCGCCCCGGAGACACTGTGGGCGCCGTGGCGTCTGCCCTCTGAAACGCTGGCCGAGGGCCAGCGCGATGCGGTCCTGATCGCGCTCGAGCTCCAGGAAGCGGCTGGCATCGACATCGTGACCGACGGCGAGCAGTCGCGCCAGCACTTCGTCCACGGCTTTCTCGCCCGGATCGACGGCGTCGACTTCGCCAGGCGCGTGACCATCGGCATCCGGGCCGACCGCTACAAGGCCGAGGTGCCGACGGTGACCGGGCCGCTCCGGCGGCGCGAGCCCGTCCATCTCGACGAGGTGCGCTGGGCCCGCGCGCACACCGAGCGCCGCCTGAAATTCACGCTCCCGGGCCCCATGACGATCGTCGATACCCTGGCCGACGAGTATTTCCGTGACCGTCGCGCGCTGGCCATGGAATTCGCTCGCGTGCTCAACGAGGAGATGCGTGACCTGGAGGCGGCCGGGCTCGACGTCGTCCAGCTCGACGAGCCGGCGTTCAACGTCTACATGGACGATGTGGCCGCCTGGGGCATCGAAGCGCTCCATCGCGCCGTCGACGGCCTGCGCTGTACCACCGCCGTCCACATCTGTTACGGCTACGGCATCAAGGCCAACGTCGACTGGAAGCGGACACTCGGGAGCGAGTGGCGGCAGTACGAGCAGACGTTCCCGCTGCTCGCCAACAGCCGCATCGACCAGATCTCCCTCGAGTGCCGGAACTCCCGGGTGCCGCTCGAGCTGCTCGACCTGCTCCGAGGCAAGGACGTGCTCGTGGGGTGCATCGACGTGGCGACTCACGACGTCGAGGGAGCGGAGGACGTCGCCGCGACCATCCGGGCCGCCATGAAGTACGTCCCTCCCGAGCGGCTGTTTCCGTGCACGAACTGTGGCATGGTGCCGTTGCCGCGCGAGGTCGCTCGGCGAAAGCTGCTCGCGCTCGGGGCCGGCGCGCGCCTGGTTCGCCGCGAGCTTCAGGGCCACGAATGAGCCTCGGCATCGCATGATGACGCTGGCGTGCGCTGGCTGATCGACGGCTACAACGTCATCCGTCGTGCGCGGCCCGCCGCCATTCCGATCACTTCACCGTCGTGTTCGACGGCGCTCCCGGTGCCGGGCCTACCGAGAGCCCGGGGCAAGTGGAGGTCCTCTTCTCGCGGCCGCCGGAGAAAGCCGACGACGTTCTGATCCGCCTCGCGCGACAGTCGGGCGACGGCGACGCGGTCGTGAGCGACGATCGCACCGTCGCCGATGCAGCGCGGCGCGCGCGGTGCGCCGCGATCGGCACCGCCGACTTCGTCGCTGCCCTCAGCGGCGGCGGCGACGGCGGGGACGAGAAAGACGAGGACGAGGATGACGCCGACGAGCCGAAGCACGGCAATCCGCGACGGCTCTCGAAGGACGCGCGGGCGGCTCAGCGCGCGTTGCGCCGACTGCGGAGGCGCTGACCGCGCAGATCACCCGATCCGCCGCTCGCGGAGTTTCCACCAGGCCAGGAGCGCTCCCGAAAGCAGTCGAGTGCCCGCGAGGTAGGTGGAGAACTCGGCGGGGCCAGGCTCGCCGAGTACTGCGATGCGATTGAGCTGGTAGGGATCGTCTCGTGGGCCCACGCCGCCCAGGTCGATGGTGAAGGCCATCGCGAACCCGGCCCGTCGCACAACCGTCGCCACCACGGAATTCCGGGCGCCGTACGGATAGCAGAACGCTTCGATCGCTCGTCCGAGCGCGTCCTCGAGCACTCGCTTGGAGCCGATCACCTCACGCTCCAGTGCCTGCGGCGAGAGCGTGGTCAAGTCGGGATGCGTGTGCGTGTGACAGCCGATCGTGTGGCCGGCCACGGCGAGCGCCTCGAGATCACGTCGGCTGATCGAGCTGTCGGGCTCGTCGAGGTCTCCGGAGATTGGAAAGAACGTCGCGGACAATTTCAGTGCGTCGAGCACCGGGACGGCGTTCTCGATCTGATCACCATACCCGCCGTCGAACGTCAGCAGCACCGCCGGGGTCGGGCAGGGCGCCGAGCCACTCAACCAGTCGGTGAGCTGGCGCAGGGAGATCACGGTGTAGTCCCCTTCGGCGAGAATGTCCATCTGGGCGGCAAAACGCGCCCGACTCCGGACGGAGTGGTAGCAGAGCACACGCACGTCGGCGCCGGCGAAGGACACGGAGAGCTCGCGCAGCGCGCGCCACGCCCCCATGCCGGCATGGTATCCAAATGTTGACACCGGGGTGGGCGGGATGACAGCGTTGGCGCATGCGCGCCTTGTCGCGCAGTGCCCGGCTCCTCTCGCTGCTCGTTCTGCTCGCCGCGGTTGCCAGCATCGCGGGCGCGCAGCCCACGTCGCTCGACGGTGCCGTCGTCCGCGTCGTCGATGGCGACACCATCCACGTCCGGCTCGCCGACCGTGTCGAGAAGGTGCGCTACATCGGTGTCAACACCCCCGAGGTCCATCACCCTCGAAAGGGTGAGGAACCGGGCGGGCGCGAGGCGGCCGAGGTCAATCGCGAGCTCGTCGAGAACAAGCGTGTGCGTCTGGAGCTCGACGTTCAGTCTCGCGACCGCTACGGTCGGTTGCTCGCCTACGTCTGGGTGTCAGCGGGAGCCGAGCGAGCCGACGGGGCTGGGCCGCCCCAGTCGCGACGTGATGAGTCAGAAAATTGGATCATGGTCAACGCCGAGCTGGTGCGTCTGGGCTACGCCCAGGTGATGACGGTTCCGCCCAACGTGCGCTACCAGACCCTGTTCTTGAAGCTGCAGCGCGACGCCCGAGAGTCGGGACGGGGGCTCT